>NZ_JBFDAH010000100.1:0-1591 GCF_040719265.1 Aliikangiella maris
TATCAACTCTCAGCACTAGATGATAGTGATTACTCATAATGGCATAGCTAGCAATTTCAATCGCAAAAGTATTGGCTAGATAAGCTAATCGTCCAACAATCCATTCTCTTCAATGTTCATAGGATTGGCCTGAAAAATGGTCTTCACCACAGAGAAAAGCCCGACGAACGCAACGGGAAATACAATGGTAGTAGGGCGTGGTTTCTAAATCGATAATAGTTTTACGGGAGCGAGTCATGATTAATATCCTTATTAATACTTTATCCTATGAAATAATTTAACTGACTGGTGCTTGTTTGTCTAGTTGATATTTGAGAGTATTGAACGATAGCTATGGATGTCCCGTTTCGATATCGTTAAATTATTCGAGGTTTTTTTAGCATCAATTGTCTGTTTGCATATTAAAAAATAAGCAAAGTGAAAAACCATTCACCAAGAATGAATGGTTGTATTTAACGCTAGCTTTCAAAATAACGGGTAAATAAGTAAGAAAACTGTTGACCGCATTATCACTCATTTCTATAGGGTGTCGTAATTGATGATAATGAATAAACTGCTTAATCCAGTAAACATAATTTCTTTCGGTATAAAGCGAATAGTTGAGTGTTCGAATGGCGGCTCTAACTTGTGTCGTAAGCCTGGGCTTTTGTGGCTCTTTCACTATACACTCTCCTTGAGTTGTTTCAAATAAACGCTATTCAAATAAGTAGTCTTTTGTCAAGTATTTGTATTTACTACGCTTTGTAATTGGTAAGTGGTTGATTTAAAAAATAAACACAAATGACGCCTGTATTTATATGCAGTAAAGCGGAGTAATAACGCTTGAAAATTATCTTCTCCACTGTAAAATATTGATATTAAAGATAACTTGAAATCAGTAAAAGCTCGCTTGAAGATTAACGAGATTTACTGCATTCAATCAGCTGTTAANAAAATATTGATATTAAAGATAACTTGAAATCAGTAAAAGTTCGCTTGAAGATTAACGAGATTTACTGCATTCAATCAGCTGTTAAGTGAAATCTATGTATGCACCACCGCCAAAAGCAAATCTTCTAGTAATTCGCTCAACTGATATTGAGCGCGCTAAGTCTTTTTATGAGATTATTGGATTGCTTTTTGGAAAAGAAAAACATGGAAATGGGCCAGAGCATTATTCATCTGGAGTTGACGGGTTTGTTTTTGAAATTTATCCACTAAAAAGTAAGGACAAATCGACAGCGAATCTCCGCTTCGGATTTAAACTGGATTGTGTGGATGAATACTTGCCTGCTTTGGTTGAGATCGGCGCAGAGATATTGGAAAGTCCTCATGATACGAGTTGGGGACGTAGAGCAGTAATTAGAGATCTAGATGATCACACTGTGGAGTTACTTTGCTAAAATCACTTAACAAATCGCATCAGCGGATATTTTTTGCGTCGCTCTTTTTTGTGCTTAATAGCACAAACAGGCTCCTCCAAAAATTCCGCTGTGCTCGGCGTTAAATGGAAAAATGATAGAAATTAAGATAACACCCTCAAACTTGGTGCCCAAAAAATTATTATTAGAGGCAGATCCATCTATTGATCATATTAATCAATATTTAGCAG
>NZ_JBFDAH010000101.1:0-1530 GCF_040719265.1 Aliikangiella maris
TAGTCGTCCCTGAAAAAAGAAAAACTCATCAATTTTCTCTCAAGGAAATGCACGTTGAAGCGCTTTTATCATTGAGTTTAACGCAACAAATCTCGTCAGGCGATTAAGCATAATGCCAAATAGCTGAATTATCGCTGTAAAAATGCAGACAAAAAAATCGTTTAACCACTTTTTCAAATTCCAGGCAGTCGCCGCCATTAGCAAATTCAAATGGTCACCCACTTTTCCTTTCAAGTAGTTTCTCGATAATCGATAATCAGATTTCAAATGACCAATTATTGGTTCAATCGCTGCTCGCCTTTGACATCGTTTGCGTTTTTTATCCCGCTGATAACGACTATCTTTCTTCAACCCTTTTTTCGGTAAAATAATTTCTGTTTCATTCACAAACGACTGTCCTCGATAACCTCTATCACAAACACCCTGTAAAACACTTTTACCTCTTGAGGTTTTGGCGTGCTCTAAAACTTCCTCTAACGTGTGACTGTCATGAATGTTTTTGGGATGACTAACAACTCCCACTATAACGTTCGATTTCGCCGTACTGGCCACAGAGACTTTATTGCCATACTCATACTGAACACTATCTTTTCCCTTCGCAATACAATAAACATGAGGCTCATGCAGTGAATAGATTTTGTTTTTATCTTTGGGTTGTTGAGATAAAACTTTTTCATACAAAGCAAAGTCTTTCTCCATCCGCTCTGTCATCGCTTCCGCTGGCAGTTTACGCTTTAATTCCCGGATTAAAGTGTTAGCTATCGTTCTTAAACGTTTAAGGGCTCGTTTAGCCTTCTTACGCTTTTTAACATGACGGAAATGTCTTAAGTCCAATCGCAAACCCTTCACTTCCTTGGCAAACGTTCGACGTTGCTTTATCCCAAAATACTTCGCCATTTTATTTAAACGGTTAATCATTTTAATCGCCAGCTTCGCATCCGTTGGGTAAGTAATATTTTTTTCCTGAACCGTCGTATCAATATTGACGACATCTTCCAAAGCTGCTTGACCATGTAAACCCACACTCATTTGAAACAGTTTTTCACAACCCGCTTGTCCTATACGCTTGCGAAAATAAACTAACTCTGTCGCATGACAAGGCACATCCTGTTGAAACTCTTTCATGCCACAAAATGCCTGATAGTAAGCATTACGTTTCCATTGCATCACTAACTTTTCATCACTTAAGTTTTCCAAGTGTTTGAGTAAGAGTAAACCTACCATCAGACGAATAGGTTTACTCGGTGCGCCAATTCCTTGAGTGTAATATTGAGCAAAACTTTTTTCTAAATCTAACCAGGGGATTCGGGTCGATAATTGAATCAGGGGATCGTTAGGATCTAACTGAAGCAACAAGTCAGTTCCGAATAAATTAGTTTGGTGATGCTCTGCACTTTTTGTCAACATTATGTTTTACATTTCGACCAGGAAGTGATGGCGTATTTTAACATTTCTGGTCGAAAAGTGAGTTATTAATTAGAGATTTTTTATTAAATTTCAGAGTGTTAAGCTGTTTTTCAGGGACGACTA
>NZ_JBFDAH010000102.1:0-1452 GCF_040719265.1 Aliikangiella maris
GCCTTATGGGGAAGTTGAAAACCTGGAAGCTGATGAAAATATTATTTGTAATCTCAGATTCCAAGGGCAGTATTTTGATGCGGAGACTCAACTGCATTACAATCGGTTTCGGTATTATGATGCGAGGAATGGGCGGTTTACCAGTCAAGACCCGATTGGGTTATTGGGTGGGAGTAATCAGTATCGGTATGTGCCTAATCCATTGAGTTGGATCGATCCTTTAGGACTGAGTTGTAAAGAAAATTCATGGAATATTTTTCAGAAAAATACTAAAGGGCATTTTGTAAATAGTACTGAGGCTTCTAAAAGTTATCAAAGAATGAAGGAAGTAGAAGCAATGGATAAAATGTCTCGACCTGAGAATGTTGAAAGTTATTTACCTCAATCTTTTATTGATAATCATTTGAAGTTATTTAATCAACAAGGAGGTGCATTTATTGCTATTCAAGGCTGGATTCGAAACCCAAAGTATAAGAATTATCCTCCTAGAAAGTTTGTTGGGCTTAGATCTGAAATGGATGAGATAATTTCTAGGTATGAGGCGTCAGGTAAAGATTGGACTATTTTACGAGATGAACTTAGTTTAGGTGAAGGCGTGGATCTATCTAGTGATCAAATTTCATATATTATAATTCAACCTAATGATCCCAGATTTTCTTATGATATTCCAAATGGGAAAGAAGCTGGAGCTTATGATGGCGAATGGGTTCCCGGAGGAAAGACTAAGGGACAAACAACTGAAGCAGCTTTAGTTGGAGCTGAAAATATTAAACATGATAATAAGTTATCTGAGTTAGAAAAACAATTTCCTGGTTCTAAAAGAATAAGGTGATTTAAGAATATGAATACATTTGAGTTTGCAGTTAAAAATGGAGAAATGAGTAGCTTCTTTAGAGGTGAGGGAAAGTACTTTATCCGTTGTCCTGATTGGGGAATACATCTGCATGGAGCTAATTTAAGTGGAGCTATTGAAAGTTATATTAAAGAAAATAATTATGGAAATCAGGTTTTAGAGTCGGGTTTTTTAATTTTTCTGAAAAGCTTGAAAGTAGACAAAGAAGATTTTGAGCATCTACTTGCCAATTTGGCAGCTTATTTTGCGATTAAAAATGACAAGTCTGGCTTGAGTGGTGTTAACTTTTTTAGATCGTCTGAAAGTGTACAAATTCTCAAGTCTTATTTAAAAGAAGTGAGAAAGTCAGGTCTATATGCTAGCGTCCAACCTGAAATGAAAGCTTACATTGATTATATGGTTGAGAATGGAAGTAATTTGGTTAGAGATGTATTAGATAGTGATTATTAGTAGATTTGCAAGTGCATTTTAATTGTTGGCTGTCCCTGTATCAGTACAATCAGTTAGGATATTTAACCCAAATCCTCGATGGCGAACATCGTGTACAACAATTTAAACGTGACGCACTGGGTCGTTTACTTGAAAAAACCAGTTTGAAC
>NZ_JBFDAH010000103.1:0-1431 GCF_040719265.1 Aliikangiella maris
CGGCTCTGATAGACGTATTGGTAAAAAGGTTAACGGTACATTAGTTCAAGGCTTTTTATATGCTGACCAACTCAATCCTATCGCGGAGTTAGATAGCAATAATAATGTCATTAGTCGATTTGTTTACGGCAGTAAAATCAATGTGCCGGATTACTTTATTAAAGGTACTAAGACTTACCGAATTATTTCTAATTACTTGGGTAGTCCATTATTAGTGGTTGATATTGCCAATGGTGACGTAGTTCAACAAATGGATTATGATGAGTTTGGTAATGTGATATTAGACACTAATCCTGGATTTCAGCCGTTTGGTTTTGCCGGTGGTATTTATGATAGAGATACTGGGCTGACTCGGTTTGGGGCTAGGGATTATGAACCACAAGCTGGACGATGGACGAGTAAAGATCCGATTCGGTTTGCTGGTGGGGATAGTAATATTTATGGGTATGCTTTTAGTGATCCGGTGAACTTTGTTGACCTTCGAGGATTAGATTCGCTAAGAACTTCAGTTTTACAAGCTATTGGCAGGGGAAATACTAGAAAGTTAAAAGATTTGCTTGAGGCTATTTCAGATCCTAAGCTGTACCAAAAGGCATTAGATGCAATTAAAAAATTTGAGAGTAAAGCTTCCGACTGGATTCAAAAAGAATGTAAAGCAAGCATTCGGGAAGAATTTCCATCTGAGTTCCTAGATATGACGTTAGAGCAAATTCGAAATGATAAATCTGCTGAAGGGAAAAGAGCTTGGAAGTTATTAAATGAAAATCGGTTTAAGAAAAAGAAAAGGTAAAATTTATGTATTATTCTGTATGCATGTTTTTTAAATCAGAAAGAACAGATAAAAGAGAGCCTCTTTGGGAAGAGAGAATAGTGCTTGTCTCTGCATTATCTGAAGAGGAAGCAATGGAAAAAGCAACGCGGAATTGTGAAAGAGAGTCTGAGTTTAAAACTGAAATGGGAACTCAGATTAAGTGGCAATTTCACTCGATAGAGAGAGTTATTTTATTAGATGATTTGAGTGATGGAACAGAGTTGTTTTCTAGATTTCTTTCAGAACATGAAGCAAAAAGTTTAATAAGTAAGCTATAGGACATGGAAAAAAAGTATAAGGGCTCGGGTATATTTTACAATATATAAACACTTTATCATCAAGCTGGAAGGTATATCTACGGATTAAATTTAGGAGAAAAAGATCAAACATCTAATGCGTTCACTTATGGTTATTCAACAGCAGAGTCAAATAGTTTTACCACCGTAGAAACAGAACTGGAAAATGGTGATACCCAATTTGTTACCACAGGAAGAAGCAATATTTCTTCTACGTTGATTAAACAAAAAGATGAACTGAAAACCACCACCACTCGTTTTGGTGTTACCACAGTGATTGATAAAATCATTGACACAAAAACGCTGTTGGAAATTCCTAAAACC
>NZ_JBFDAH010000104.1:0-1428 GCF_040719265.1 Aliikangiella maris
TAGCATAGGAGTTGGCGGACAAACCCTAACTACGATACATCTTTCAACCAAGCCATAATATAACAAGGGGCTCGTTTGGAATCGCTTCGCTCTCCATACAGCCTGGCGTTAGTGATCAAATTAAATGAATCTATCTCAACAATTAAAAATACTCATACTCTCAGCTTTGTTGTCTGGTTGCACAATTTTCCCGACGGCATACAATATTGAGATAACAGGAATTGTTTTGAATTCAAACGGTTCGCCTGCATCTAATATAAACGTTTCGTATGCCGACTATAAATCTAGGATGTTTTCCATGCCGGGCGTAGGGTTGCATGGTTCGGTTCGAACAAACGATCTCGGATATTATCGAATTACTTTGGCTGAGGCACACGATGCAGTTGACCTTACTATTTGTGGCTCATCGGTTCTTATCGACAAAAGCGAATGGAAGAATAATGTTTCAATCAAAAAGGACGTCGATGACTGTGACAACAATCACTAACAAGAAACAGCTGAAAGAACAGCACAAAAGGCGTGCCGTCTTCAGTGTTGAGCGTTATGCATAAACGAAAGTCGTAGTACGAAATGGAAAAATACCAATGTCCAAAGTGTGGGCATAAATACGATTACCCAAAGACAAGCTTAGCTGGCTACACATTTTGGAATTGTCCGGGTTGTGGCGAAGAAGATGGTGTACATGTATCTCCATCACCTGAACTTATGTTTAGCGAAAAGGAATTGGCCGAGATTGAAAGAAAAAAGAACACGTATTGTTCTTTGCGAATTTTATATTCTGGGTCAAGTGATATCCCAAAGTTTAAAAAGTACAACCCAGATTTCAATAAAATTGGAAATTCCGAATTAATTCGAAAGCTCAAACATGAAAATGGAATATTCGAAGATAATGTTTCCGTTTTAGAGGCTGAGTACATAAAAGGGCAAGCAGAGGAATGTGGTTTAAAGGTAGAAATATATGCATAACACATATGAGCCATTCTCTAGTCAATAAGCAAAAGTAATTATTTTCGGTCACTTCTGTGACCAAATATCAGTTAATTAGTAATATTATCTACTTCGTCTGTCTTATGAGCTGTGAAGTCGACTGCTTACAGCAAACACATATAGAGGCTCTCTTAGTTTGTTCTCAACAATGCCTGCTCAGTTCTATCCCTAGAGTTTAGCAGGGGCACTAGACATTCATCGGTTAACCTTATAAAGGCACTATTCAAGGTGCGGGCTTAATTGTCTTATCCAGTTATTACCAGGCTCAGTTAAGGTGTAAACAATCTTACTTATTAAATTAAAAATGCACGCCAATGAGATGGTTAATCAGTAAGCGTCCAGCGAATTACACGCTTGACTATTGATGGTACTTAAAATTCCAAGGCATCAAGTACTCGATATCATTGGGCTGCTTTGGCAACTCACTCAGTAAAAACATCA
>NZ_JBFDAH010000105.1:0-1425 GCF_040719265.1 Aliikangiella maris
ATTATTGGTGGTTGATATTGCCAATGGTGACGTGGTTCAACAAATGGATTATGATGAATTTGGTAATGTCACGCTGGATACAAATCCAGGGTTTCAGCCGTTTGGTTTTGCTGGTGGTATTTATGATAGAGATACAGGGCTGACTCGGTTTGGGGCTAGGGATTATGATCCACAAGCTGGGCGATGGACGAGTAAGGATCCGATTGGTTTTGCTGGTGGGGATAGTAATATTTATGGGTATGTGTTTAGTGATCCGGTGAATTGGATTGATCCATTAGGATTAAAAAAGTGTGCCTGTGATAATTCTAAAGGAACATATAATCCCTACCCGCATAAAGAGGCATTTTTAGACAAAATGACAGGACCATTTGGGCTACCAAGTCCTGGCTTTTTGACTAAAGCACAAGCTGATGGATTTACAAGTTGGTCTGCTCAGGGAGTACAGTTTAAAGCTGGGGTAGGAATTGCTATAGGTGATGCTGTATTGGGAGCATTATTATGGGCTGGAGGTGCTACTGGAGGTGCTTCTTGGGCAATAGCAGGTGTATACACTGCGGCGGGTGCTGCATATGCAATGACGAGGACTAATAAAGAATATAAAGAAGGACACTTGTATCTTGAATCACATTTTAGTCATGATGATGGCTGGCATTATGAAATAGTAACTAATGTTTATGATAAAGATGGAAAGTTAGTCGATTCATGGAGTACCGGATGTAAGAAAAATTAACTAAAAAAACTAAGGAATATTAAACAGTATGAAAAAATTTTTGAAATTTATTTTTATTCCAATAATGGTTTTAGTATTAGCGCTAAATTACAAAATTATTTTTGATCCAAGTGAATCGATGCATGACTCTGTGGCGAGTGAAAACTATTTTAAATGGAAAATTGATTTGTTGTTATGGCTTGGTGCAGATCCTCTTTATAGAGATGGAGCCACATTTAAGGGAGCCATTATATTTAAACATTATGAATTAATTAAAATATTTTCTAATAAGATACCCATGCAAAAAAGAGTTAAAGCTTATAGTATTTTAAAAGAACTAGTTATTAATACAGAGTTAGATGGACAACTACAAAGTGCTTTAGGTGTAAAAGTTTCTAATGATGGTACTATAGAATTAGTTGCTGAGTTGGCTAAAAAATAACAGAGTTCAACTTAATTGAATATGACTAGTCAGATATTTAATTTAAGCTAAAAATGAAGAGTAATACTAACTGTCCTGAATGTGGATGTCGAAGTATGAGTTTTTGGAAAAAAATTTCCTTAAGTGTTGTAGTTTACTTTTTTACCATCATACTTCTTGCCAGTTTCTTTATCATAAGATTGTGCAAGAATTAAACGACTTTACCCAATTAACATCGTCCGCTTTTTAGTGCTTGCCAAATTGTTGTCATAGGTTCTACCAAATTGTTATCAAA
>NZ_JBFDAH010000106.1:0-1418 GCF_040719265.1 Aliikangiella maris
ATTTCGACCAAAAAGTTGAGAGTTATTCTAACATTTTTGGTCGAAAAAGGGGTTCTTGATTAGAGATTATTTGTTAAATATCAGAAGGTTAGGCTTTTTTTCAGGGGCGACGAAGTAGATAATATTACTAATTAACTGATATTTGGTCACAGAAGTGACCGAAAATAATTACTTTTGCTTATTGACTAGAGAATGGCTCATATGTGTTAGAACACTACTTTCTAGCATAGTAGTCCTTACTTTTTTCGAACAATGGAAAGTCCAACAAGGGAATTCCATAGGAAAAACTAGGTTCTATTGATTCTCGTTTTGTTTTAGGGTTGAAATGTTGGTGATCTGGACCAAATGGCACAGCAGGATGATCATCAGCCGAATCTATGCGGTGAACCTGTTTGCCTGAAGAGTTAAACAGCATATAAGCGTAGTCCGTCAGCGTGTTAAGTCGAAGCAACCACGACCAACCATCTTGCATTTCGAACCGAATGTGCCAACCTCGCTTTCTCTTCTCTGGCTTATCAAATTGTGCATTCAAATTTGAAGCAATTATATCAGCTAAAGGAGTGACCAAATCATCGGGAATATGATCTAACTTTATTAAGTCTGGAATATCTAGGTTTAAGAAAAATAGAGTGCCAAAAAACTTGAGTATACAAGGGTGTTTACTAGCTTCTAACCTATGAGCTTCACAAAGTGAAATGGATAGCATAACAGTACTATATTCACTCAGTGTGGTAGTGGCATGGTGACCGGCTGAAGCCCCACAAACAGCACAACCATTTCCTTTTGTGACAAGCATTGCCTTATCTACTGTTGTGTTTGAAACCCGTCCATCTGCAAACTCCGTAGGGACAGAATTAACTTTTAACTGGTGTGCTTTCCAGTTTTTGAATATTTCAGAGTATTCAACTGAATTAAGAATATCTAATAACGAGATCTCCGATTGAATATACTTCCATGAGCCTATATCCCATGGTTTATCTCTTCGAATATCGTGATCTCTTGACGGCTTATATCTATAAATTCTTGTATAGCCACAATCTTGATTAGGGTAAAAAACAGCCCACCCCCTACCTTCATTCTTTAGCCAAAACAGTTCGTTTGCTTCTTCAATTAACCTTTCCCAATATTGAAGTTTATGAGTGACTAACTCCAATATGTGCTCTTTCCTTTTTGGAAAGTCCAACATATTCAGACTCATCACGCATATGTAACTATCCATGACCTTGGCAGTTACTTCTGCATCACTTAAAGACTCATAATTTTTATCTATAGATAGTAACGGTATCTGCATACTTTCCTTAGTGTTCTAACGTCGGTAACACGAGCAAATGAAAGTGGAGGCGAAGCCGGAGCTATTATTTGTCATCGTGCTTACCTTTGTTAAATCCGGCCTCACTACCATATATCTTTTTTAGCTC
>NZ_JBFDAH010000107.1:0-1362 GCF_040719265.1 Aliikangiella maris
ATTAAGCGGTTTGATGCTGGCAGAGTAGGTGATCCGGCTTTTGATGTCTTTGTTTGTGCTGAGTGATAGATAGTGTAATAGTTCAGGTTGACCCAGTAGCACCAGGTTATGCGTTAAACTGTACTGCTAATGATGTTGCGATCGCTGGTGTAGCCTCCAATTCTGATGGCTATCCACAATTAACAATTCATGATGATGGCTGTGCTTATCGAGGAGATACGGTAACCTTTACTGCAACTTTTGACTTAGAAGTTAATGCAAAAGAACGTCATGATATTGGTATTTATTTTGCGACAGATGGAGATATTAATAATGATGGCGCAATTTCTGGCATGTGTAGTGTGTCAACTTTAGATTTTGAACCCGATCCACCTTGGCTCGATTTAGATGGTACGACAGATCCGTTTCCTGGCACAAATACAATATCAAATATTCAAGATACTTGTGGCGATATTGATAAGCCCGCGCATAATCCATTACACCCAACAGTGACCTTAACTGCGGTGTGTAAAGATGATAACAATGATGGTTTTTTAAATCTACCCAACTGTACCAGTTGGCGGCAAAGTGGTGTGAATGAATTGTGTACCAGTCCAGAACATGCGTTTCCAGGATCGCCATCAAAATGTAATTGCGATAGCGGTTTTAATGTACCAATTTCGGTGCCTCCAGCAGACTTATTGGTAATAATGTTACCTTCGTGATTGTAATCAATAATACTTCAGCAGTTGATGCCGTGACTATCAATAGTCTGGTGGATAATGTACATGGCGATCTTAACGGACAAGGGGATTGTAGTGTGCCGCAAGTTATTTTACCGGCACAAAGCTATACATATCTTTTCAACGTTTATGTCACGGGCGATGTCAATCAGGCTGAAACGGATGTAATAGCGCCACGGTAATATTAGAATAATATAAATACCCTGTAATAAATAAGCCCGCTAAAATTAGCGGGTTTTTAATTTAGAAAAACAAAGTTTGTTGATTGCTACGTCATTATATTGAAATCTATTGGATGCGGATTAAAGGGAGAATTGAGAGCGCTTAAGCTTTTTGATAACTCGGGTATATTGACTTTGCATGTCGCTAAGTTGTTGTTTTAACAATGCATTTTCTATTTCCAACTTTTCGATCTCTTCTTGATAATGAAATAGTAAATAATTCTTTCTATTGTTCGGTTGCATAACCTGCTGACCTCATATTATTCGATATTTTTGACTTGCACCTAAAACAATGAGGTGGCGAGCAAAATTGTAGTTTACTTTTTTACCATCATACTTCTTGCCAATTTCTTTATCATAAGATTGTGCAAGAATTAAACGACTTTACCCAATTAACATCGTCCGCTTTTTAGTGCTTG
>NZ_JBFDAH010000108.1:0-1358 GCF_040719265.1 Aliikangiella maris
TATTTCTGGACATAAAGTTAGATGTGTTTCTGATAATGTTGAAGTAAAAGATGGAAAAGAAGTAAGAGAAGTGAAAGAAGTTGGGCCAAAAGATGTCTTTTCAGGTAAAGGGAAGGATATGAATGATCCTAGTCGTACTGATAATAAAAATACAGGTCCAATTCCTCCCGGAAAGTACGAGATGGAATGGTCTGCTAAGTATGGGGGATCTTACTGGTTAAAAGAAGGATGGTTGGCTGCTCAACTTTGTAGTAGGTTAGGATGGGGGCGGTGTGAATTTTTTCTACATAAAGGTAATGATTCAGATGGATGCATCACTGTAGACCCAGATAACTCTGAAGCAATGAAACAGTTTAATGATCTTATGGATATGCTGAGTAAGGAATCTAAAAATACTATGGAGGTTACACCTTGATGAAATCTCGAATACTTTTATTTGTTCTTATGATTATTTTTATTATTGTCACTTTGGTTTTGTATAAAGCTTATTTGCATCAAAGTGATAAGCCTTATCGTAATGCTGTTAGTTTATTAAAAGAAGGGAAATATAAAGATGCTTATGTGATATTTAAGCATCTTTCTCAAAATGGACATCTACATGCTAAAATTAGGTTGGCGAAACTTTATGCTGTGGGCTTGGGGGTTCAAAAAGATCGAGAGTATGCTTCTGAATTGATTCTATGCAATGGTACCCATAACTGTATTCCTGGAGAAAATGAATATTATTTGGGTATAGAGTTAATTGATAGACATGATGGATTAAAAAATGGAAAGGAAGCTTTATACTGGATAGAAAAATCAGCATCATTTTCATATGAGCCAGCGATAAAATGGTTAAAAGAAAATAATCAAAAAAGAAATTAAACGAACCGAACGGGGACATATATGGACGCCTCCTTAATGTCAAGGCAATAAAATTCTTTCGTGATTAAAATCAACCACGACTGATAGAGTTATTCCCGTTTTTAACTTTTCAATATTCACTGATATTGAATGATGTCCGGTTTTAACGAAATAGGTACTGACATATATTCGGGCTCCTGATGAAGTTATCTTAACTAAACTTCGGCCCCTGATGAATTCCGTACCGACTCGTCTTCAACAGCCCTACGGTATCAAATAAATTGTACCAAGTCCCCATCAGACTTTGAGCCGGTCGGAAAAACCGTTTCACATCATAGAATCAACCAATGTTGATGAGTTAAAAAATTATATCTTGACTGTTTTAAACTTTTCCCAATTGAATCGTAAGCGTCCAGCGAATTACACGCTTGACTATTGATGGTACTTAAAATTCCAAGGCATCAAGTACTCGATATCATTGGGCTGCTTTGGCAACTCACTCAGTAAAAACATCA
>NZ_JBFDAH010000109.1:0-1126 GCF_040719265.1 Aliikangiella maris
TAAAATAGGTACTCAATAGCGCTATGTCTTATGACTAATGGCTGTTAATCATGTAACCAGACATTGCAAAATATTCAGGCAAATGACGCCTGAATTTTGAATTAGGCGTTAGTTTTACTTCGAGAAATATCGTATGGAGATAGTAAAAAATATAATATTTAGCTCAATATTATTTGCGGCCACTGTTTCATTGGTTCATGCGAATTCTATGGATAGTTTTGAGATGGGAACATATGAACAGCTAAACTTAATAACTAACTCGTATTTCTCGGAGTACAAAAAACTCAGACAGGCTTGGTCGGTAACGCAAAGTCATAGAAAAAGTAAAGCGAATCATGATCATTGGGATGCAACCGAACGTGCAGCTTGTATATTGTCAGTAAAGATGATTTCTGTAGGTAGGGTAATGCAGAAAAATACCGGGAATAGAATAATTGCTCCTCCCAAGTTGAGAGATTATCTTACAGCGACCAGATCACTTTATACTTTGACAAGTAAATATGATCATGTTTCAAATTGTAGTCAATTAACAGTTAGTGACTATTCCAGGTTCCATCAGATAGCAAATAGTATATTTAGTCATAGAAATTCGCTTGCCAGTTCATATAAAAGCACAAATGCACAAAGTATTGGCTGGTCAAATATACTGTCATTTGAGCTGTCACCTCTGCCATTAAGTCTTGAAGTGTTGAATGGTTCATTAAAAATAAAGTTTTCAGCAAAAGCTGGCCCAATTAAGTATGACTTTAAAACTGGGCCTGCATTTCGTAAAGACTCAAAACGCAGCGGACTCAAGACGCTATTGGTAATTAATCCAGATAAAACCGTCCGTATATTTAATATTGACGGATTGAAGTTACAGTTTTATGTTCCTGCTTCGTTGATTACTATTTCGGGAGATCGAATAGCAATTGAATGTTCGAATAGTTGCCTTGCTGAGTTTATGCCAGAATAAAAACTAACAAAGTGCTGCTAGGGACAAACCTACGCTGCGCTCCGGTTTGCCCCAGAGCACGGCGTTAACTCAAAATAACTACGAACCAAAAAAGGAGTAAAATTATGTTTCCAAAAGAGTTTTATTTAATACCCGAAGAAATATTCCGAATGGGAAATTCCAGTAGTTCTA
>NZ_JBFDAH010000011.1:0-155268 GCF_040719265.1 Aliikangiella maris
GCTTAAGGCGCAGTTGGCGGCCACTTATGCAGCGGAAGTACAGATGCATGAGCAGACCTTTGTGGGACAAGGTGAGACATTGGCGCGGATTGAGCAGCGGTTTGCCGGTGAGCAAGCGGTGTCTGAGCGTTCATCATTGGTGAATCCATCATCGGTAAATGAGTCAGCAACCACTAACACCGGTGTTGCCAATATATCGAGTCATCCGGTTGCCGTCTTGCCGGTGGTGGCACAACTGCTGGCTGATGAGTTGCATCTGGCGGTAGAGGAAATTGATGAGCAGGCTCAGCTGATAGATTTAGGTTTAGATTCCATTACTGGGGTGACCTGGATACGACAAATTAATGCACACTTTAAATTGGATATTGAAGCGACCAAGGTGTACAGCTATCCGACGTTGGGACAAATGGTAGAGTATGTCCGTGGGCTACTGGGGCCGGTTCAGTCTGTCACCGAGACAGAAATGGCTGAGACTGAAACAATTAAAACTGAAACATTTAAAACTGAACAGAAGGAAGCTAACGCCGTACAAACTGACCCACAAGCCACTGACAGCAATGTGGTGTTAGCGGTAATAGGTGAGTTGCTGGCCAGTGAATTACATTTAGCGGTTGATGAAATTGAAACTACGGCGCAGTTTATTGACCTCGGACTGGATTCCATTACCGGTGTAACCTGGATTCGTAAAATTAATGAGTTTTTTAATAACCAGAACTCAAATGACAAGTGCCATGATAAAAAGTTAGATCTAGAAGCAACAGTGGTTTATCAATATTCTACGTTGCAAAAAATGGCTGCTCATATTGTCAGTCAACTGCCAGCTATTAAGCCGTACACACCGAATGAAGATTTATCTAAAACGGTTTCTCAACAAGCTTTGTTAAGCCAAAAAGATACGACTGATTTGAGTAGGCGCACTGATATCATATCGCCGGTGCAACATGCTCGGACACATACTTCAAATTTATTAATAGAAACTCATCAACTTAAGTCATGGCAAATTAAACAAAACGGTCAAACAGAAAACCCACAACATGGCCACGGTGGAAAGACAACACAAATTGATAGCATGGCAGCAATGCCGATTGCTGTTGTCGGGATGGCAGGACAATTTCCACAAGCCGATAACCTGACTGAGTTTTGGGAAAATATCGCCAGCGGAAAAAATTGTATTCAAGATATTACCACCAATCGTTGGGACTTATCGACGCTCTATCAGGCAGGTAGTACTGCGCCAACTGGCAAAACCAATAGTAAATGGATGGGGGCATTAGCAGACTATGATTGCTTTGATCCGTTGTTCTTTAATATTTCTCCGGTAGAAGCCGAGCATATGGATCCGCAGCAGCGCCTGTTTTTACAAAACTGCTGGCATGCGATTGAAGATGCGGGCTACGACCCATTTGATTTTGATCATCAACTCTGTGGCGTTTTTGTTGGTTGCGCTAGTGGTGATTATCGATTGTTAGATCGAGAACTGCAAATTAGCTCATACGGTTTTACCGGTGATGCCGCATCAATACTCGCTGCCAGAATCGCCTACTTTTTAAATTTACAAGGACCTTGTTTGTCCATTGATACGGCGTGTTCTTCTTCACTGGTGGCCATTGCCAATGCTTGTGACAGTTTGAATAGTCAAAGTAGTGATGTGGCATTGGCTGGCGGTGTGTATGTGATGAGCACGCCCGATATGCTGATAAAAACGGCGCAGTCGGGGATGTTATCGCAAGATGGTCGTTGTTTTACTTTTGATCAACGGGCGAATGGTTTTGTGCCCGGCGAAGCTGTTGGAGTGGTACTTTTAAAGCGATTAGCTGATGCGGTTGAGGCTCAAGATAATATTTACGGGGTAATCCAAGGTTGGGGAGTCAACCAGGATGGTAAAACTAATGGCATCACCGCACCCAATGCAGAATCGCAAACGCGCCTAATTGAGCATATTTACCAGCGGTTTGCTATAGATGTAAACCAGATTCAACTAATTGAAGCGCATGGAACGGGTACTAAATTGGGCGACCCCATTGAGATTGAAGGACTAAAAGAAGCCTTTAAATCCAGCGCGAAAGCACAACAATATTGTGCCTTGGGTTCAGTAAAAAGCAATATTGGACACTGTTTGACAGCGGCAGGAATTGCCGGGTTTATCAAGCTCATGTTGGCTTTAAAGCATCGCCAACTTCCTCCGAGCATCAATTTTGAAAAACTCAATGAACATATTCAACTGGATAGCACGCCTTTTTATATTAACCAGCAACTTCAACCTTGGGAAGTGAAGGCCGATCAGCAACGTATGGCGGCAATCAGCTCATTTGGATTCAGTGGTACCAACGCACATCTGGTTGTTGCTGAGCCATTAAAAACAAATGCGACTTTGTTGAATCAAAAACTGGTGGATGGTTATCCGGCCACAAAAGTCTTGATGCCTTTATCGGCGCGAACTTCTCCTCAGTTACTGCAAAAAATTGAGCAGCTGACACAGTATTTAAATATGCTTGAAACTGACTCAAAAAATGATAATTTGCTGATTAATTTAGCATTAAGTTTACAAATTACGCGCAGCGCAATGGAAGAAAGAGTTTGTTGGCTGGTTGAATCTTTCGATGAGTTGCAATGTGGTTTGGCACAAGTTGCAGAAGCATTAAATCAAAATTCTACTGAGCCTCAGTTATCAACCAAAAATATTTTTTATGCAAATACCAAGCGATCTCGTCAGTTATTGCGTGCGCGAGCAGAATCCGTTGAACAACAACAAGCACTCGCTAAACAGTTGCTCGACGATCAAAGTTGGCATCTGCTAGCTGAGCTGTGGACCATGGGCGGGGTATTTGATTGGCGTGAAATTTATTTAACTCAACAACAAAAATCAAACGACCCGTCAAGCCTCAAAAATATAACCCTTGAGGACTTAAACGTTCAGCGCTTGCAATTACCTTTATATCCCTTTGCAAAAGAAAGGTACTGGGTACAGCCTAATTGCTCGCAACCAGGCGTTAAATTTGAAGCAGCTCATCAAGCTGAACATTTTTCCAGTATTTCAACTACGCATTTACAACAATTACATCCATTGGTTCATCGCAATTGTTCTACCGTTTTTCAACCTGTTTTTGAAGCAACTTTTAGCGGGCATGAAAACTTCTTAAAAGATCATCAAGTGGCAGGTAATAAAGTTATGCCAGGTGTTGCCTATCTTGAAATGATTCGGGCTGCAACCTGCGCAGCTTTAGGTGTTGCCGCACAAACACCATTAGTGCTTGAAAAAATTGTCTGGGTTACGCCGTTTGTTTTTATTGATAGTGAGCAAACGATGCGGGTTTTATTGCAGGTGATCGATGAAGAACAATTGACATTTGTTGTTGAAAGCCAGCGCACAAATGAGGCTGCACAACAACATTGTCAGGGCCGGATTAAACTTAATCCGCTGATGAATGATGAGGATTTGAAAAGTGCAGAAGCGGATTATTCAAAAGTTGATATTCATGCACTAATACAACAAATTAATGACACTGCCTATAGTGCCGACGTATGTTATGCTCACTTTGCCCATATTGGCTTGAATTATGGTAAAAGCCATCGGACATTGGTTAAATTAAATCGTTGTCTATTAAATGTTTCTCAATTACAGAATGCAAAACAAGATCAGACAGTACAAAAAGAATATTTGGTTTTGGCCGAGCTAAAACTTGATGCAGAATTTCATCAACAACAAAAACAGTTTGTGCTATATCCCGGGTTGTTAGATGCAGCGATTCAAGCCAGTGTTGGTTTATATGACGAATTACCCGAACAAGCTGCTTTGCCTTTTGGACTAGATAACTTGACGATTTACCGTGAAGTTGGTGAGCACTGCTGGGCCGTGATTCAGTTGGCAGATAATGTTAGTCAGTCAAGCCAAGTACAAAAATTGAATATTGCCTTATATAACCAGCATGGTCAGTTGAGCTGCGTTTTAGAAGGATTAAATTGTCGGAAAATGTCGAGCAATATTCAGGAAAAGTCCGTGACTCACGCCGAAGAAACCCTGTTAGCCCACTCAGCAGACTGCTATTTTACGTCGACTTGGCAATCGCTTTCTCAGGCTACCCAATCTGCGTTGTCGGCTGAATCAAAACAGATTGTGCTAACCGCAGGATTAACAAGTCTCACTCAATTGTTGAATGAACAGTCTGCACCACATGTTATTGTAATTTCAATTGATGAAAACGATACCTGGGATACTTCGTTTACCGCAGAGAGTGAATTTGACACGGCATTCACAAGTTGCTTTATCGAAATTTGTTCGCAATTGTTAGCCACGATACAATCTTTGATTAAACAATATCCGGCTAAACCTATACAACTGCAATTGGTTATGCCGGGTCATTGGCATTCGATTGTAGAAGCTCTGGTAGCGGGTTTAAAGTCGGTAGAAAAAGAATATGGCAGAATTAGCGTGCAGTTGGTTTTGCTTGATCGTAATGCTAATGCTCAACAACAAATTGTACAACTGGCTACGGCCAGCTGTTACGCTGAGAATAAATTAATACGTTTCGATAGACTGCAGCCTGAGGTTTTTCAATATCAAGCAATTACATTACCACAATATGTTGACCGTAAATCTAATCAACTTTCTTCACTTAATAGCTCGTCAGCCAGCCAGTTTTCAAGCAGATCTTTATCAATCAATTATTCGCCAATTAAACAAAATGGAGTGTATTTAATTACCGGTGGAGCGGGCGGGATTGGTCGACTGTTAATCGAAATGCTTGCGAATATTTCTTTGAACATAACCATTGTCTTGGTTGGGCGCAGTGCAGAAGTTAATCTAAATGATATCACCAGCAAGTTGTCAGACGAGTCAGGACGATCACATCTGCCACCGAATCAAATCAAGTTGGTGTATCGTAGTGTTGATGTTACAAATGAACAAGCGGTTGCAGAATTAGTCAAGTGGATAGCGCAAAAGTATGGCCAACTACATGGCGTGTTTCACGCAGCCGGATTAAATCAAGATAACTTTATTCGCAACAAATCAGCACAAGAATTACAACATGTGTTAGCACCAAAAGTGGCTGGGACTTTATTGTTGATGAAAGCGTTAACGCAACCTCAGATTTCTTTGTCGCTTGATTTTATGGTGTTGTTTTCTTCGATTGCTGCATGTAGTGGTAATGCGGGACAGTTTGATTATGCCATAGCAAATAGTGTGATGGATAAGTTAGCCTTAGCGCATATGTCTTTATTGTCGGCTAAAAAGCAGTCTTCACGGGCGTCTGCGTTAGGCAAAATAATTTCGATTAATTGGCCTTTATGGGATGATGGTGGTATGCAGGTATCTGATGCTGATAAGCAACAGATGACGCAACAGTCTGGCCTACAGGTTTTAAATGCACAGAAAGCAACTCAGGTGTTGCTGCAATGTTTGCAGAGCGATTATGCTCAGGTTGTTGTCACTCAAGGTAATCCGCAAAAAATTTATCATTTGTTGGGGGTGACTGAAGCGCAGACTGCTTGCGAAAATATCTCTCTCGATAAAAACCATTTTGAAAAAACACCTGTCGAAAAAAATGCTAAGACTATTGAACCAATAACGCAAGCAAAGGAAGACCGCGTTATTGCAAAAGCCTATTCTCAAAATCAAGCGATTGCCCAAGCGGTAATTAAACCGGTCACTGATAATAATAAACAGAGGAATGCGAGTGTGAATACCTCAAATACCAATGATGAATGGTTAATTGAACAGTTACAGCAAGCGCTATTAAAACTGATTGCCGAGCAATTAAAAATTAAAATAGACGTGCTCGATTGTGAAACCGAATTAAGTGATTATGGTCTTGATTCAATTGGCTTTACCGAGTTTGCCAATCGGGTTAATAGCACTTATGACATGGGCGTCACGCCAACTGTTTTCTTTGAATTCCCTACTATTGAAACCTTTGCTGAATATTTGTTGACAGAATATCGAGTGCAACTTGTCAAGCAGTTTGGCGGGCAATCAGAACACCCCATTGGTGAGCGGCAAGCGGTTAGTACCGAGATGCATATCGATGTGCAACCTGAAAAAATTGTGCATACCACAGAATCGTCAGGCGCAGGTTCGGCGCAAAGTATGATTAAAATACCTTTGCCCTGGATGCGAAAAAATCATGCGAAAATGAACACTGAATTATCGACATTGACTGATAATCAGGTACAACAAAATATTAGTCAGCCCTCTCATACCACAGCGGCTTCATTAGCTTCGGCGGTGGCAATCATTGGTGTTAGTGCTCGTTTTCCACAAGCCAGAAATCTGGCTGAGTTCTGGCAAAATTTATTTTTAGGTAAAGATTGTATTAGTGAGATTCCAAGTGATCGCTGGCTTTGGCAAGAACTCTATGGCGACCCAAAAACACAACCCAACAAAACTAATATTAAATGGGGTGGTTTTATTGACGGTGTTGATCAATTTGATCCTTTGTTTTTTGGCATCACGCCCAGAGAGGCACAATTGATCGATCCACAGCAACGCTTGATGATGACTTATGTCTGGCAAGTTATCGAAGATGCCGGGTATGCCAGTGAGTCGCTTTCGGGTACAAATACCGGTATTTTTATTGGCACTACCACCAGTGGCTATGGAGACTTATTAAATCAGGCTGGTGTTGCAATAGAAGGCTATAGTTCAACAGGCATGGTGCCGTCTGTTGGACCAAATCGTATCAGCTACTTATTAAACTTACATGGGCCGAGTGAACCAGTCGAAACGGCGTGTTCCAGCTCTTTGGTTGCTATTCACCGGGCAATACAGGCAATTACCGCCGACAATTGCAATATGGCAATTGCTGGTGGCGTCAATATTATTATCACCCCTTGGGCTCATATCGCCTTTAGTAAAGCGGGTATGTTGTGTGAAGATGGTCGCTGTAAAACATTTTCAAGTGATGCTAATGGTTATGTGCGTGGCGAAGGCATTGGCATGTTACTGTTAAAACGTTTAACCGATGCACAACAAGATGGCGATGCCATTTACGGTGTTATTCGCGCCAGTGCAGAAAATCATGGTGGCAAGGCGAACACTTTAACCTCACCTAATCCTAAAGCGCAAGCTGAGTTGATTTATCAGGCTTACCATAAAGCACAAATTGATCCGCGTACGGTTACTTATATTGAAGCGCATGGTACAGGTACTGAGCTCGGTGATCCAGTTGAAATAAATGGCTTAAAAGCTGCATTCAGTCGGTTGCAACAAACTTACAGTAACAGTACATCCGTGGATGAGCATTACTACTGCGGAATTGGATCGGTTAAAAGTAATATTGGACATTTGGAATTATCTGCTGGTGTGGCCGGCGTGATTAAAGTTTTATTGCAATTTAAACAGGCAATGCGTGTTAAATCTTTACACAGTGAAAAAATTAATCCGTATATACAATTACAAAATACGCCATTTTATATTGTGCAACAAAACGAAAACTGGTCGCGACTGACTGACGAATCTGGTCAAATTATTCCCCGAAGAGCAGGGGTGAGTTCTTTTGGGTTTGGTGGAGCCAATGCGCATGTACTTCTTGAAGAATATATCGCACCACCGGCTAATAATCTTGTGCAGAAAGAAAACCATGTGCAGCAAAAATCTTTTGCACAAGATAAAATGGTGGGTGCTCAATCGGTTATTATTCCGCTTTCAGCAAAGACACCGCAAAGTTTGCAGCAAATGGTCCGCCAATTGTTTGAGTTTTTGCAAAAACAATTGACGCTGACTGAAGCAATGACGGATGCCGCAACTGAAACAGCAACTGATACGAATGATAAATTTAAAGCCGATTTGAAATGTGACAATTTAACGTTGCAAAATCTGGCTTATACCTTACAGGTGGGGCGTGATGCCATGCAGGAAAGAGTTGCCTGGGTTGTGGATTCTTTCGATGCGTTAATCGAAGCGCTCAATACATTTTTAATTGAAGGTACTGAAGCGCAATCAGTATATTCCGGCAGAGTAAGAAACAATAAGTCAGATATTAGTGAATTGACCGCCGATGAAGATTGGCAGCTTACTGTACAAAACTGGCTGGCGAAGAAAAAATATCATAAGCTGGCGGCCTTATGGGTAAAAGGTGGAAACATTCAATGGCAGCAACTTTATCCTCAAGGGCCCTTACAACGATTACACCTGCCGACTTATGCATTTGATAATAGTCGAATTTGGTTTGAGGTTGATAGCCTGGCACAAAATAGTGTCAGTTATGGTGGACTTTATCACCCCCCTCAAAGTGATGAATTAAATTCGCAAGCCAATCCAGTGTGGGAGAATATTTCAGATTTTTATCGACATGCTTATCAAGTTAGGGTACAGCCCAACCGATTTACTGAGAAACTTTTAACCAATCAAGAAAGATATTTACATGAGTCGGTCATATTACAATGGGTCATTGCGACATTTAGTGATGCAATAAAATCTACTCAGTCAGCAGTGAGCCTGTCGCAGGTTGTATTTCTCAATACGATATCATGTGATGAAGCTCGTGTTATTGAACTGGTCTTTAAGGTGTCTGATTCAAGTATCGAAAATAGCTTTGAATTTAAAGTAATAAGTCGTACCGAAATTGCTGAATCATCGATTGTCTATTGTCAGGGAATAATTGCGCAAAATATTGGGCGAGTGTCTCAATCAGTTAATTTGGATATTGCTCCGGTCGCTGAACAATTGGCCGGTCAAAATATTGGGTATCCGCAAGCATTGAACGACAGCATGGCCAATTCAAGTGCGACCCCAAATAATATCAAGATTTTAAATGTTATTCAGACTGAACAAATGATTGCTGCCAATATTCAATTGTTAACAACCAATGCAACGGACTGCTTCAATCAAGACATTCAGGTTGACATGACTCTTGCAAGATCTAATAAGGACTGTCTGTCTCAGCAAGGTTTTTCACAAGCTTCACTATTAAACAGACTGTTATTAAGTTTGTTTGAATTAACAGCAAAATTAGTTAATGAATCGGTTACCGATATTTATGCGTTTGATGAATTGAATTGGCAGTGTGACACATACCACATGCTTGAATCGTCTCAGCAAATGACACCACAAACTAATTTGGATCAATGGTTAGTTGTTGTTGAAGAGCAGCCTGCTACATCGTCTAAAGAGAAAACTTTTCTAGCATTGGTTTACAATAATCATCAGCAACTTTGTCTATCGGTTAAGGGAATTGGGATTAGTGCTCCAATGAATACCACGTTGGAGGGATTACTGAACCAAAAAACGGGTAAGTCCTGGGTTGTGTTGAATGAATCTTGGCAGTTACAACCGCTCGATGCACATCAGCAAGACTGGTATCACAAAATTCATACTCAACCCTCACAAGATATTGTGATTATCAGTGATCAGGTAAGCGATTATGACAACTTCAAAAGTATTTGCCAACAGTTGTTAACGATTGCTGACTTGCCTGCGAGTCATTGGTCGATTACAGGTGTTCAGTTCAACCAGTTAAACCAACTTGAAAAATTGCTGAAACAGAGTCAACAGCCTGTAACACTATTTATATTACTGCCAGATGATATTTCAAAAATGCAAACGCTGACGTCAGCGGCCAAAAATGAGTACAGTAAGGATAAAGTAGAAAGTCAAACAGACGACCCAATAAATATTGAAAATAAGCAACAGGTAATTTATGAATGTTTACAACAAACGATCAGTAATGCATCACAACGACAACTAACACTCTACTGCTTTTATACTAATCATGGTGTTTTGTACGCCCAAGAGCAGTTGGCGTATCAGGCTTTAAGTGGCTTGTTTAAGTCAGCAATGCTTGAGTGTCCAAACCATTGTTATCAAACATTATCGATGACTGCAACGAAAGATAGACAATCGATTGCTCGAAAATTACTGGAAGAGTGGTTACATAATTCTGTTGAACAAACTGGAGAGAGTCACTCAGCTAATTTATCTGCTATGCGTGTACCTATGATTCAGTATATTGAGCAGCAGCGCTATGTTCTACAACTGAATGAATTGACTGATTATCAAAGCGGTACGCAGGTCATTGGTTTTAAAAAGCAGGCAACTTATTTAATGGTCGGGGCTCTGGGTGATGTCGGGCAATTAATTTGTCATCAATTGGCAACGCACTATCAAGCAAGGCTGGTGATCTTGTCTAGCCGTTCGGCCGAAGTTGTAGCAGATAAATTGGCTGCGATTGAGTCTTTGGGAAGCCAAGTGATTTATCATCAGGTTGATATTTTAGATGAAAGTGCGTTACTGGCAATAAAACAAAAACTGGCACAACAAAATATTGTGATTCAGGGCGTCATTCATATGGCGCGTAGAGTCAAAGATGCACTGATTATTCATAAGTCCTTTACTGAGTTTAATCAGATTATGGCTGCGAAAGTTCAGGGAACGATTAATATAGACAAAATGATGGCAGACCAACCGCTAGACTTTTTTATGATTTATTCATCAATGGCGGCGTTTGGTATAAAAGGATCGGCTGACTATGCTTACTCAACCGCGTTTCAAAATGCTTTTGTTAATTACCGCCAACAACTGGTGAAACAACAACAACGCCGTGGTCGTTCATTGGCTATCTGTTGGGGGCAATGGGAAGTTGATGGAGCGGTTAATCAGGCACAATTAAATCTTCGCACTCAACAGCTTGAACAAATGGGCATGTCAGTTATTGATGCGCAATCAGCTATGCACTTAATGGATGCCAGCTTAAATGGCGTGGCGGATGTGGTTGGCTATATTGCTGCCAGTGATCGCAATAAAGTAAAAGCCTTATTAAATTTTCAAGATGTTTCTCAGAGTTTATCGTCTAGCTCTGCATCGGTTTTGAATAATGAAAGTTCGACAATCAATATTGACCTGCTAGTACAAGAATTTACTACAGGAAAAATTGATAAAACCGACTTTATCGCACAAATTTCTGCTATTCCTGAAGATTCCATCAGTGATTCAGCCTTATCACAGATTGTTCAAGCGATTCAAATTTGGGATGAAAAACAGTCTTTGTACGACAAAAAATCCTTGGATAATCAACCGCCATTTAAACCGCTGACAATAGCGCCTGATAATGCTAATAGCGGTCAGGCAGGATTAAAATATAATCGAGTCAAGCCCGCTAAATCCAAGCCATATACGACTGATTATTCAGTGTCCAAAAAAGAGGGGGCGGCAGCCACTCAACATCATTTTGCCGAGCAAAGTGCTTCAGTGGTAGCAGAAACTAATGCCCAAAACAGACTTGAATCAATAGCAACCAAAAGCAAATCTGTCGATACTGATTCTTCCCAGGTTGATCAAATTAAAAGCACACTTAGTGAAGCTATGCAGACTATTTTGAAAATAAATGCAGCCGCTATTGATGTTGATAAAACCTTTCAGGAATATGGATTAGATTCGATTACGGCGGTGCAATTAACCACGGCATTAGAAAAGCAATTTAACGTTAACATAGCACCCAACTGGCTGATCGATTATTCCACGATTAATTTATTAGCAAAAAAACTGTCGCAGGTATGCGCCTAAAGCAAGGGTTTAGTGTTTTTGCTCGAGTCTCTGTTTGATGTTTTAGTCTGATTTTTCAGTCTAATGCCTCAGCGCTTCAAAGTGTGTACTGATAATCGTTTTTTAAATATCGGGGATAAAGATGAATCAAAATAAAAATCAGCAAATTGCAGATATTTTTGCGAGTGTCGAAAGTAAATCAATATTTGACAATAAGCAAAATGCCAGTCAATCAATGACATTTAGTTATCTGTTTTTCTCTGATGTGAGAAAAGATATTACTGACCAAAATAAGTATCGCTTTGCCAGAGAGTTAGTTGAGTTTGCTGACCAAAGCGGATTTCATGCGGTTTATTTTCCCGAACGACATTTTTATGAGTTTGGTTCGATTTACGCCAACAACAGTATTATGGCGGCCTATTTTGCACCGTTAACAAAAAACATTCGTTTGCGTACGGCAGCGGTAACCGCCACTTTACATCATCCGGTAGAAATAGTTGAAAACTGGGCTATGGTCGATATTTTGTCAAATGGCCGAGTGGATTTGGGTATTGGTAATGGTTGGAATAAAGCCGATTTTGTGTTGTCGCCCGATACTTATCATGATCGTGTCAATTTACGAAATGAAAGAATTCCCATGATTCAAAAATTGTGGCGAGGTGAGAGTATTGAATTTGCCGGACCCGATGGTGAAATGTTTAGCACCCGAGTTTTTCCGCGGCCCATTCAGCCAGAAATTAATATCTGGTATGTTTCGGCGTCACCACAAGGGTTTGAATATGCCGGTAGTATGGGGTACAACATTTTTACCATGCTTTATGGCATTGACTTAAATGAATTAGAGAAAAAAATAAAGGCTTATCGCAAGGCGAGGGCTAAAGCAGGATTCGATCCTGAAGCGGGTATTGTTTCCTTAATGATGCATACTTTCGTTCACCCCGATGCTGAGTGGGTAAATCGAGTGGTGCGCGAACCTTTTAAGGACTATATTCGCAGTAGTCTTGCACCTCACATGAAAGCAGCAGGTAAAAAACTAGACCAACAAGAAATGGAAAAAATGGTCGACTACTCTTATGCGCGATACTTTCAAACTGGTGGTGTTTTTGGTGACTTATCGATGTGTCAAAAACAAATCGACCATGCCAGGCAGGTAGGGGTCAATGATATTGCGTTCTTGCAGGATTTTGGTATTGATTATGCTGCGGTTAAAGATTCGCTGATTTATCTGGAGCAACTGGTTAAACAAAATCAGTGAGTTTGTTAGAGCATAATCCACTATAAAAATATCTTTGTCGTGACCTGCTTTTGCGTAAAAGCTATTGCAAACAATAAAAGCGATATAAATCTATACATAAGATGCTGCTCTTAAATGCAGTGTTTAAATCGAAATAAAATAAATACAACACTTTAAAGTTATCAGTCAATAAACTGAGGTTAGTCATGGAAAATCGAAAGGCGAGTTTACAACTTATAAAAAACTGGGTCGCCAATAATCGCCAGCTTGAAACGAAAAACAATGTTCAACCGAAAACTGTCAGTCAGCCTACTCAGTCAACCGCACAGGCTCATTCGGTTAAACAGCAACTACTGGCTCGACATCATAGTGTTGCGGTGAATGATTCAATTGAGTTGTTGGGTGAATCACTGGTTGGGGTGTTAAATGCCTATAATAATTCGAATTTTTATGGTGCAGATTGGTGTGTCGAAATTGCCTTGGTCAATGATAATAGTCCATCACTAAAAAGTACGATGTTATTTGTGTTTGCCATTGATAATCATATTGCTTTCGCATTGGATGAGCCATCACATGAAAGTCTGGTGCACAATACTTCGTCTTTAACTATGTCGGTTGATGATTTATGTGCGTTAATTAACCTACAAGCCGATTTGATTTATATCATGATAAAAAACAAAGGTATTGATAAAGATAAATCGGCAAAACCTATGGCATTAATTCGTCCTTTTTCAGATCTGCTATTTGGGGCATTTAATTTATTTCATTTAACGGACGACTTTAATCACAGTTTAATAGAACAGGTTTATACCAGTGGCCGAGTTGCTAACTTATCCGGTGCAGAACGATTTGTTTTTCCGTGGGCGATATCGTCAGACATTGGTTGTAAACTGTATCAGATAATTGTCGAGAATCAATGTCAGCGAAGTTTAGAAATAGGGCTGGCATTTGGTTTGTCAGCGTTGTTTATTTGTCAAGCACACCATGTTAAAGGCGGCGGTGAACATACGGCTGTCGATCCTTGTCAGTCGGTTGAGTTTGAATCGATTGGAATCGATCAAGTTAATAAGGCCGGGCTGAGCCAATATTTCAATCTATTGGAAGCTAAAGACTACGATATTTTACCCGAGCTGGTTAAGCAGCAACAAAAATATGATTTTATATTTATCGATGGTCTACATATGCATGACTACGTGGTGATTGATTATTTTTATAGTGATTTACTGCTTGAGGTTGGCGGTATTATGGCTTTTGATGATTGTCATGCGCCTGGCGTGAGTTCGGCTGTGGCCTATCTGGAAGAAAATCGTAATTATCGTCTACTGGAAAATGATACGGGGCAGCGGCTCAGAGTTTATCAAAAAATGGCTGAGGATGATCGGACCATTACTAAACCCAATCATCATGTCGATTATGTTCAAAAGTATTATCAGTTTGCCGGTGAAGCTGAATTGCGTGAATCACAACAGCATCTATCTGTTGCATCAATAGACAAATTACACAGCCAAACTACAGATGGCAAACTAAGACAAGCGACCATACAAAAACAGCAACAAAAACAGGACACCAAACCTCATCAGTTACAAGATGAACGAATTGCCATTATTGGTATCGATGGTAACTTTCCAGGCGAAAGAACGCTAGAGCAATTTTGGCAAGCAATTATTGATGAGCAGCCGCTTTATCAAAATTATAATGCCGACTTTCTCGTCAAGCGTGATAAAGATAACAAAGCGGTCGATAATCGATCACCAATGATGACCTCTGGTTTGCTTGAAGATGCTTATGGGTTTGACCCAGAGTTTTTTAATATTAGTTATGCTGAAGCGCAATTAATGGATCCGCAATTGCGACATTTATTAATGTCTGCCTATCATGCATTAGAAGATGCTGGATTAACACGCGATTATTTGCGAACAAAAAATGTTGGCGTATTTATTGGCGCAGAGGGTAGTGACTATAATGATTTTAACCGCGAATCTGCATTAGTCGAGGATTATATTCTCAATCATGCTGGAGCGACCCTGGCAAACCGTCTGTCGTATTATTTTGATTTCGATGGGCCGAGTGAAATTATCAATACCATGTGTTCAAGCGGTGCATATTGTATTTATCGGGCGATGCAGTTACTGCATCAAGGTAGCATTGATATCGCATTAGTCGGTGGTGTAAAAATTAATTTTTCTGCTGAAACTTATCAAGCATTAAATCGCTTAAATATTACGACTGAGCAATCAAACTGCTACTCATTTCATGAAGACTCAAAAGGTTATATTCGATCTGAAGGCGTCGTGACGCTGGTACTTACCAGAGCAGACAAAGTGCAAAGGGAACGTCATGTGGTTTATGGTCATATCAAGTCATCAGCGATAACGTATAACGGAAAAGATGGGCAGTCGATGTTTTCGCCAAGTAAAAAAGGCCAAAAAGCGGCGATGCTTGCCTGTTATAACAATGCCGGAGTAACAATTGAAGATGTTTTATGTATTGAAGCGCAAGGTATGGGTAATGAAATTTCTGACTTTGTTGAGTTTAATTCGGTAAGTGAGCTGGTCGCGCAAACAGGCAATGCTATACAACAACCGGTTATTTCAACATTAAAACCTATTCTGGGCCATATGGAATGTGTTTCCGCTTTAGCCGCTATCGCTAAAATAATACTCAGCTTTAAAACTCGTACTCTCTATCGCATTCCATCATTAGAACAATCAACGATTAATCCGCGCTTAGGTGCTGAGCAAGCGTACTGTCAGTTACTCACCGAAAATCGACTGATTACTGAGACTAAACCAATGCTGATTGGTTTGAATTCGTTTGGTGCATCAGGCTCGAATGTTCATTTGCTACTTGAAGAAGATATCCCTTATCCGGATAGTTTGCCGAATGAGGTTAACGAAGCTGAGCAATTCATCAGTATTGCTCCGTCGGAAAAAACTATCGCAGCCGGCATGCTACCTAAGCAATGGTTAATGATATCGGCGCAAAGTGAAGCTTCATTGTTGGCTTATATTAATCGATTAGTTCACTATATTGAGCAATTTGCTGAACTCATCGACTTGAGTGAGCTATGCCGAATTAATTTATTAGCCAAAGAGGTTTATGATTGTCGCCTGGTGATACGTATTGATGCCGCCAGTCATCAAAAACAAGTAGAGCAACTCAAGCTGCTATTACAACAAAGCATCACTCACGAGGCCGACTTGTCGATTAATGATACATCCGGATTAAGCCGTGAAGACTTAGGGATATGGAGCAATATTGATGATAAATATCACTACTTTCTACAAGCGAAAAATCATCAGCGTTTGGTACAAGATGCGGATGGAAAAAATATTCAAGACTGGTTAAATGGTGAATCTGTTAATGGTGAATCGGTTAATGGTGAATCGGTTAGTTGGCCTGTTTCATTGGAACAAGCTCAACCACGCAAAAACTGGCGAATGCCCTTGTATGTATTTGATAAACAAGATTTCAAGCCAAATTTCAGTACTTTTAAACCTGTAATCTTACCAGTCACTGAATGGTTCGAACAGCAGGCCGCAGCACAAATCTACCCAATAGATCCAGCGGTGTTTTATATTAATGATCATCAGGTATTTGATAAAAAGTACTTTCCCGCCGTGGGCTACTTCGAGTTCGTTTGTCGCACTTTACAGCAGGCAGATAAATATTTTGCACAGCCCAATCGATTACATTTTACTGACGTAGTTTGGTTGGCGCCGTTAGTTATTACCGAAACAACCAATATTCGTGTCGAGTTGATGGTGATGTCTGATACAACTAACATATCAAATAAGCCAAAAATTTCGTTATTTAATTGGCCAGAAGGCTGTGTCGTTGAACAACATCAATATCAATTTACTATTTATCATGCTGCAACTGATGAGGATCGCAGTACCGAACTATGCTTATGTCGCGGAGAGGTTTTAGTTAGTGCGTTAATTGAGCAATCAGGTTTGCCTGATGCTGCTATTGGTTTACCGCAAATTGAAAATCTATTAATGCAAAGTCAGTCATGGCAAGCTTTAGATTGCCACGAACTCTATCAATTATTCGAATCTTTAAATATCTATTATGGTCCTGCTCATCGCGGATTGATAGATATTGTACAACATCAAAATCAGCTAAGAGCAACGGTAAAGTTGCCAGCATCAATAGATAGCAGCTTGACTCAATTTCTTATTCATCCGGGATTACTCGATTGTGCTATTCAAAGTTGTGCGGCTTTTTGGTTAGCGCAGGGTAATCGTCTAACACAAATTGAGTTGCCTTTTTCGGTTGACAGGGTCACTTGGTTTGCGCCGCTGACCGCTACGATTCATATATTGGTGAAAACCCAACAGACCTATCAAGTTGATAGTGCCATTAAAAAATATGATTTTATTATCACCAATGAATTTTTTCAGTTGTTACTGGAGATTGACGGACTGGCAACTCGTGCTATGCACGCACCATCACCGGATAGGGTGAGTAAAAGCGAAATTAGTGCAAGCAAAGTAAGTAGTAAGCCGGTGGTTGAAAAGCAATTAATGCAAGCCGCACTAAAGTATTTTCATCAGCAAATTGCCAACACACTAAAAATGCCATTACAGAAAGTATCGCTAACTAAAAACTTTATGCTGCTAGGATTAGACTCTATCTTAGTTACACAGCTAACAGAAAAGTTACGTCAACAATTTAGTGGTATTACGAGTACGTTGTTTTTTGAAGTCAGTAATATTCAAATGTTGGCTGAATATTTTGTTAAACATTATGCGCCGCAGTTAAACGATTTATTAATGCCTATAGCAAATGATGTTCAAGTCCCTCGGCAATGGTTTGATTCATCAGCCAAATTAGTTGGTGCCGGTGTTACAAGTCATGAGAAAAATAAAAATCACACAGCGAAAAATCCACAATTACAAGCTGACAGTTACTCACAAGCTGACAGTCATTCACAAACTACACCAAATACAATGGTTGGGGACGGTGTTGAATCTGATTTGAATCAGATCGGCAAAGAGCAGCCAAAAAATAATTTTTCTGTTTTTGATGTTGCAGTCATTGGTATGCATGGTCGCTTTCCCGGCGCCAACAATTTGCAAATATTTTGGCAAAACTTGTTGGATGGTAAGAATGCGGTGACAGAAATTCCGGCAGAACGTTGGAACTGGCAAGATTTCTATGCGGATAAACCCGGCGTAAAAGGCAAAAGCTATAGCCGCTGGGGAGGTTTTTTAAGCGATATCGATAAATTCGATCCATTATTTTTTCAGATATCGCCATTAGAAGCCGAAAAGATGGATCCCCAAGAAAGAATTTTTATTGAGTGCTGCTATCATGCGATTGAACAAGCAGGATATACACCGGGTAATCTGGCACAATCAAATAAGGTTGGGTTATTTGCTGGCGTTATGAATTCTGGCTACAACGCTGAGCCAGATCATTTTTCGATTGCCAATCGAACCTCATTTTTATTTGATTTAAAAGGTCCGTCAATTGCGATTGATACGGCTTGTGCTTCATCGTTAACGGCGGTTCATCTGGCTTTACAAAGCCTGTATCAAGGTGATTGTCTAGTGGCACTGGCCGGCGGCGTCAACACCATTGTCGATCCGATCCACTATGTGCGTTTGTCAGAAATGTCGGCAATGTCACGGGGACAGCGGTGTCAGCCTTTTGGTGCGGCTGCTGATGGTATGATTGATGCTGAAGGTGTGGGTGTGGTTGTTTTAAAACCGCTACAGCAAGCAGAGGTAGATAAAGATGTAATTCATGCGGTCATTAAGTCGAGTGCCGTTAATGCTTCGGGCAAAACAAATGGCTATACGGTTCCCAGTCCACAAGCACAAGCACAGGTTATTACAAAGGCGCTTAATGATGCCAGATTATCAGTTGATGATATAGATTATATTGAAGCGCATGGCACGGGAACGCCGCTCGGCGATCCTATTGAGATTGCTGCATTAAATCAGGTCTTTGCCAATCGTTCACCACAAATTGCCCAATGTCGAATTGGTTCGGTTAAGTCGAATATTGGACATTGTGAATCGGCGGCGGGTATGGCGGGTTTACTCAAGGTGATTTTACAATTAAAAAATCGTCAGTTAGTTGCATCGCTCTATGCCACCGAAGCCAATCCTGAAATTGATTTTTCTAAAACGCCATTTCAGGTGAATCATCAGTTAACTGCTTGGCATAAAGCAAAAGTTCAACCGCAACCATCTGCCTTATGTGCAGGGATCTCTTCATTCGGTATGGGGGGCGCAAATGCCCATGTGATTGTTGCCGAATATATTGCTGCATCGAGTGAGTTAGGGGTTGAGCAAGAAACAGTTAATGGAACAAAGGCTGAAAAAATAATTACCGACGAAATAAATCACAAAAATCAGTTAACAGAAATGTATGGTACAGCGAAAATTAATAAAGTCTTTATCATTCCACTTTCAGCACAAAGAAAACAACCGTTAATTGAAAAGATACAAGCGCTGTTCAATGAACTAAATACAGTTATTTCCTCAAAACAAAGTCATCACCTACAACAAGAATATCTCGAAAAATTAGCATTTACATTACAAACTGGTCGTGAAGCGATGGATTGGCGGTATTGTGTGGTGGTCACCGATTTGCATGAATTGCGCGAGAATTTACGGTCAGGTTTACAACAGAGCGAAGATGGAAATGATAAATATTTATTTTCAAATTTAGATGACAGTATTGAAGACAGTCATTACAGCGCAAACAATAATGAGGCTGTTAAGCCGGTCAGTTTAAATAGTAATGTTGAACATACCATAGAGACGCTGATAGCCCAACAACAGTGGTCAACTATTGCCAATATTTGGTTGCAAGGCGAAGATGTTGACTGGTATTTATTGTATAGTGAAGATAAGCCCGCTCGTTTGTCTCTTCCTTTATATCCATTTGCCAGAGAGCGTTATTGGAAAGACTGCGTCAAGCCCAGTCCATTACAGACGGCGCAACCGAGTTTACAACACGCTTTAATCCATCCGCTATTGCATATTAACCAAGCCAGTTTTTATCAACAACACTATTTGACAGAATTAGCTGTCACTCATGAGTTGATTGCTCAACATCAGGTCATGTTAACCGACCAATTATCGAGCGTAATACCCGGCGTCATCTATATTGAAATGCTTTGGGCTGCGATGGGTCATGCGTTTGAAATGACTCAGTCATCCTTACAGGGCGTAATTAATAACATTCACTGGCCAACCCCCTGTGTAGTGACAAAACGTTGTCAAATTCGTACCGGGCTGAAGCTCACAGGAGATAAAGAGGTTGAATTTACATTTGTTGAGAAACAGAAGGCGGGTGAAATGCTGGTTTGTCAAGGTGAGGCAATCATTGCCTTGCAGGATAAACCTTCTTCGATTAATTGGAATCAGTTGGTCGAACAACTAAAGCAGCGGTCAGCTTCTTTTGTCACGCTCAACCCACAAGCTATTTACGATTATTTTCGAGCAGCGGGAATCTACTATGGTCAACGTTTTCAAAATATAAAAGCTGTGTGGGTTAGCGAACATGAAGCGTTAGTAGAATTGCAATCGCCACATAATAACTTGGCACTTTCTCAATCATTGTCGTTCGAACCCGGTTTATTAGATAGTGTTTTACATAGTTGTGTTGTGTTGAGCGATAACTTTGTGAGCAGGCATTATCAACTGGCGGTTCCCTATGCGATCGACAGTATTCAATTGATAGCGCCATTAACGCAACAAATTAATGCCCGAATTCGTAAAGCCGCTAAAGTGTCTGGCGACAGTAATATTGTTAAATTTGATATTGATGTTTTTGATTTTTCAGGCAACTTGATAATGAGTTTTGTCGGTGTCACTTTTAAGGCAACAAAGCAAAATAATCTATCAGCCGATAATAGGCTTGAAGGTCTGAGAAATGATGTCCCGCTCGATACTGTCGATTCAGTTGAAACAAAGTTGGCGACATTGCAAGATATCAAATGCTTAACGCTTAATCCTATATGGAAATCACAATCTACTGATAGTCTGCCCTTGGATACTCGTTCTATAAATCGTCGTTCTTTAAATAGTCTCTCTATAAATAGTCATTCCACAGATAAGTGGTCTAAAGAAGAATTTCATTCAAAAACAACACAAGTGCCTGATGTATCTAAAACCTCGGTTTACGCTGTCGTGGCGACGGCCATTGATCGGTGGGATGAAATTGAAGCGCAATTGAAGCATGTTAATTTATGTTCGAGCTACAAAATACCCAATCAATCTGCGACTACTGCAACGCAAACATATGAATTAGCTGTGGTGAGCAATTATCAAACCGTGAGCTTATGGTTATTTGAACATATCAAAACCGAATTAATTCGTGCGCAAAATCAAGCACAACTAATACAAATACTGATTCAAACCGACACTGAAGATTCGATATGGCTGGGGTTGCAGGGGCTTATTCGAAGTGTCATGCATGAAAGTCCCGCTTGTCGCTGTCAGCTAATTGTCATTCCACCCGATATTACTGCTGATAGGGTGCAAGAGATTTTAACTAGGGAAGCGCAGTCGACTGATTATTTGATTAGTTATCATAAACAATCACGTCGTTATCTCGATTGGCAAGTTGAATTTTTAAAGCATGAATGTATTGATGTGTTACGCAGCGATAACCGATATCTCTTTCAAGATGATGGGACTTATCTTATTACTGGTGGGCTCGGTGGGTTAGGCGTGACTTTTGCTAAAGAAATTCTTACTCAAACCCGTCAGGCTAAAATAATTTTAACTGGTAGAGCTGCACTGGATGATACGAAACAAGCGCTGATACAATCATTGCAAGAAAATGACGTTTTGTCTGAGCAATCTTATCATGTTGCCAATAATAAAATGGCGAATAGCAATGCATTGATGGCGCCCTCGAATAATTTTTCACGAGTCACTTATGTGGCACTTGATGTGACAGATGCGGTGGCCGTTAATCAGTTATTGCAAAAACATGCTGATCAGCTAAAAGGAATTATACATTGCGCGGGTATGGTTAAAGATAATTTCATCCTGAATAAATCTAGCGAAGAATTTCAAACAGTATTGGCGCCAAAGGTTGAGGGCTCGATTAATCTGGATGCTGCAAGTCAAAATATATCACTCGACTTCTTCATGCTTTTTTCATCACTGGCCAGTGTGGCGGGGAATATTGGTCAGGTAGATTATGCATGTGCAAATGGTTTTATGGATTATTTTGCTCAAGCGCGAGAGTTATTGGTGAGTCAGCGAAAACGTTCTGGCAAGACGTTAGTCATTAACTGGCCTTATTGGCAAGATGGAGGGATGCAACTGGATAAAGCGACTATCGACTTAATGGCTCAATCGACTGGCATAACACCTATGCTGACCATGACAGGGTTGCAGGTTTTTTACCAGGCTTGTCAATCGCGCTTAAATCGTATTGCTGTTGCTAACGGACAAATTAATAAAATGCTGGCATTTATTCGGGGCAACAAAAGTCAGGTTGAGTCTGTTCATACTATGACTAACAATACTACCGCTAACCATCAACAATCCGCATTATCTGGCTCAAAGTTACTAAAAGATACTAAACCGCAAACCGTCTTAGTTGCTGCTGAGGCGGATGATAAACAACGATTAACATGGGCTGAATCTTATTTGATTGAGCTTTTTGCTACAGAATTAAAACTGTCAGATGAGCAAATCAATCCGCATGCCTCATTTGAAAAATATGGCATGGATTCGATTATTGCCTTGAATTTAACCAATCGGATGGAGAATGATTTTGGCGCATTGTCAAAAACATTATTCTTTGAATATTTATCTATTCGAGCGCTGGCTAATTATTTGGCAACTCATTTTTCACAGCAACTTGCTGAGATGAATGCTGTCAATTTGCCAAGGTTAAATACGCCAACGGCGACCTCTAGTCCGATACCACAAAGACGAGCTGCTGAAAATCAGGCTCAATCTTATAAAATGTCATTTCAAGATGCTTCGCTGATTGATAGGCGACAATACCAAAAAAACAATCTGAATGAGCACGATATTGACGATGCAAAAATTAATGTAAACACCGATGTGGCCATTATTGGTGTTGCTGGTAGGTATCCGCAAGCGGCTACGTTAGATGAGTTTTGGGTAAACCTGACTAATGCAAAAGATTGCATTACCGAGGTGCCAAAAGAACGCTGGTCACTGAGTTTATTATTTGATGCAGAGAAAAACAAACCCGGTAAAATCTATACTCGATGGGGTGGTTTTTTAGATGATATCGATAAATTCGAACCATTATTTTTTAACATTTCACCACGTGAAGCTGAGTTAATGGATCCTCAAGAACGACTGTTTTTACAGGTTGTTTGGCAAGCATTCGAAGATGCTGCATACAGCAAAAGTCTGTTGAGTGATTATCGTGTTGGAGTATATGTCGGGGCGATGTGGGGACAATATGAACTGATTGGTGCCGATAAGATTTATCAGGGTGAGGGCGTTGCTGCTGGATCTTCATTTGCCTCGATTGCCAATCGTGTTTCCTATTTCTTTAACTTTAACGGTCCAAGTATTGCGCTGGACAGTATGTGTTCTTCTTCATTAACCGCAATCCATTTGGCTTGTGAGGCGATTGTTCATGGACAGATAGATATGGCTGTTGCTGGCGGTGTTAATTTATCCATTCACCCATCAAAATATTTAACTTTAAGTCAGGGTAATTTTGCGGCAACTGATGGTCGTTGTCGCAGCTTTGGTGAAGGCGGAGATGGATATGTGCCCGGAGAAGGTATTGGTGTCGTGATTTTAAAAAATAGCCAACAAGCGATAGCCGATGGCGATAAAATTGAGGCATTAATTAAATCCAGTGCGGTTAATCACGGTGGTAAAACTCATGGCTATACCGTACCAAACCCTAACGCACAAGCAGAAGTGATCAAGCAAGCCATAACTCAATCGGGTGTTGATGCAACACAAATCAATTATGTTGAAACGCATGGTACAGGAACAGCGCTTGGTGACCCGGTTGAAATCAGTGGATTGCAAAACGCTTTTGAACAAGTGCTGCTAAATTCAAATGAGACTGATGCCAGTAGACAGTATTCAGATAATCAAAATTTAATGAAGCGTAATTTCAAACATGCCAGTATTGCTATTGGTTCAGTGAAATCCAATATCGGACATTTAGAATCTGCGGCCGGTATTGCTGCGTTAACAAAAGTGTTATTGCAAATGAGAAATCGGCGGCTGGTTCCCTCATTACATGCCGAACCGCTAAATCAACACATCAACTGGCAGCAGTCTGGATTTTACGTTAATACACAGTTACAGCCTTGGCAAGCCGTTAATGGACAACCGCTCACCGCAGGTATCAGCTCGTTTGGTGCCGGTGGTGCGAATGCACATTTAATTGTGCAGGAATATGTTGACCAAACTCAACCAGTGGCATTGCAACAAGCTCATTTGATAGTATTATCAGCTAAAAACTTATCGGCTTTACATCGACGGGTTGAACAACTTGCTGACTTTTTAGTATCTTGTTTATCATCGTCATCGTCATCGTCATCAGAATCACCGAATATTTCTTCGCAACATTTCTCGTTACGAAAACAGATTAGTCTTACCGAGATAGCTTATACACTACAAGTTGGACGAACTGCCTTAAATGAGCGACTGGCTATTGTGTGTGATTCAATTGATGAGTTACATCATCAATTATCCGTTTGGCAAAATACGGTTGGCAAAAATACGCAGTCTATGTCTGAGACTTTACTTAACGAAAGTCAGCGGGCTGATTTGGTTCAACAGAAAATTATTAGTGGGAATGTCAAACAGCAAGCTTCAGTCAGTCAATTATTACTCGATGGTGAAGCGGGTGAAACTTATCTGCAACAGCTTCTTGAGCAGCAGTCACTTGTGCCATTAGCCCAGTTATGGGTCGCTGGTGTGCAATGGGAATGGCGAAAGTTGTATCAACAAAGACCAAAACGTATTGCGCTACCCACTTATCCATTTGCCGGTGAGCATTATTGGGTTAAGCCAATAAATAGTGATACTCATCAATCTGCGTTATCGACAGAACGAGAGAAGGCAAATACGTTGCTGTTGACTCCTGCGTGGGTCGATAAGGCATTGACACCTTACAATTGGCAAATGCAACTATTGCCATCAAGTGTATTGGTTTTTGCTGCGCGACGCGCTGATGCGATGGCGATAAAGCAACAAATATCACATCTACCTATCGCAAAAAAAGTGATAGTGGTTTCTATCGATCAACAACTTGAGCACAACCCGGCATTGATTCAAGTTGATGAGTCAGACAACAGGACAAATCTGCATTTTCAGATAAATCCTGCTGATACCGACGCTTGGTCGCTATTGTTTACGCAATTGAAACAACAAGATGCTTTTCCTGAATATTGGGTCACTTATTTTACCGACATGGTGGATAAAAATGTCAGCGCAATTGAAAAAGATAAAAGCGAACAAGAAACGCTCGCAGATTATTCGGTTTTTGAGCAAGCATTAGCATTGGTTAAGGGCTCGTCTATATCTATGGCGAATGAAGCTGTTAATTGGCTAAACTTGATGCAAAATAATATTGAAGGATTGGCTAATCGTGCGCTTAATGGGTTTTTCCAATCCGTTAAAGCAGAAAATCCGCAGTTTAAAATTACAAGCATTTTGTTCGATAATCCATCGGAACGCTTACACGAGAATTGGTTATCGGTCGATTGGTTAACCGAATTTTTAGAGAATAAATATGCCAATGAAGTCCAACCTTTTGCTCAAGTCGGCTATTTATCTTATACCAATGACCTATCGCAAAAGGATTCTTGTAATCAATCATCATCTGGTCAGCGCCAAGTCAAAACTTTACGTGCAATGTCGGAGCAAACTGGATCGAAACCGGGTGAGTTGAAACAGTTTGCGTCGAAATCGTGTGTATTCAAACACAATGGTGTTTATTTAATTGTTGGCGGCTTAAAAGGGATTGGTTTAATCGTTAGCGAATATTTGGCAAAAAGCTATCAGGCAAATTTAATTATTATTGGCAGAACGGAACTAGACGAGCAACTCAGGCAATCGCTGCAAACATTAAAACAACATGCTCAGTCAGTTGATTACTACGCGCTAGATGTGACCTGTGGATCAGCCGTTGAGCGTTTAATCACTCGTTCACTGCAAAAAAAATCTACCATTCACGGGATTATTCATTGCGCCGGGGTGATTGATGATGCGTTAGTCGGACACAAGAATCCGCAAACAAGTAATGCCGTGCTAGATTGTAAAATTCGCGGTATACGCTGTCTAGATAAAGCTTCATCAGCGATACCATTGGATTTTATGGTGTGTTTTTCTTCAATTGCTGCGGTGTTTGGTAATCAAGGGCAAACTGATTATGCCTATGCCAATAGTTATTTGGATCAATTTATGGCAGAACGCCAGCAACGGGTTGCTAATGGTAATGCTAGTGGTATTTCCTTATCGATTAATTGGCCGCTGTGGCATGCGGGTGGTATGCAAGTGAGTGAAAATGTTCAGCAACTGATTCAGCAAAAAACTGGGTTAATGCCGTTGCCAACAGCTATCGCATTAGATGCTTTTGCGAGTGCTTTGAGGGTGGCGGCTCAAAATAGCTTGTCTCAAATTATGGTTTTATACGGTCAAGAGCAAACTATCCAGCAACGCTTGTTAAATCCTGTTAGTACAACGCCTGATTTATCGGTAAACAAATCTCAACGGTTGGACAATGAAATTCGCACTACAACAATTAAAGCTGCAACAAGTGGAGCCGTAACAACCAAAACTCCAACAAATAAAGCATTGCGTGATGAATTAATTAACTTTCTAAAAATTCAGTTAGGCGAACTGATTAAACTAGCGATAGACGAAATTGATGCGGAAGAAAAACTGAGTCAATATGGTACAGACAGTGTCATGATTAGCCAGCTTAATACACAGTTGGTGCGAGATTTTGGTGAGTTACCTAATACCTTATTTTATGAAAATGAAACCATTGCCGCATTAGCTGATTATTTATTAAAAAATAATCGGCAAACGGTGAGTGAGTTTTTTAGTCATGCTGAAAATCAACGGGCAGATTACCAAGCTAGGTCGCAACGACAAGACTTGCAACAACAAGACTCGCAACAACAAGACTCGCAACAGCAAGATTGGCCGCAGAAAACGCAGCAAAAGATAAGCCAACATCAGGCTGAACAGCCAGTCAATATCGAAAGGGAAAGCAGACAACCTGATAGGTTACTAACCGAACCAAAAGATAGTTCTTTAACGGAAATTGCAATTGTTGGTGTACATGGACGTTTTCCCGGCTCGACCGAACTGAAACAATTTTGGAAAAACTTATTAAGTGGAAAAAATTTAACTAATGAAGTACCAGCGGAACGTTGGGATTGTCAACGTTATTTTGATGCCGATCCTGAATTGGCTAGTGAAGGTAAAATTTATTGTCGTTGGGGGGGCTTTTTAACACACATCGATCAATTTGATTATCCCTTTTTTAACATTAGCCAAAGCGAAGCGAATATGATGGATCCACAGGAGCGATTGTTTATGCAGTCGGTTTGGCATGCGATAGAAGATGCGGGTTATTCGCCGGAAACATTAAAGCAGTGGTATCCGAAAGAGAAAAGCGCCAATGTTGGTGTATTTGTTGGGGTAACATCTAATACCTATCATTTGCTTGCTGCGCAGCAGTGGGAGCGAGAGAACCTGATTGCATCGAGCGCCATGCCTTGGTCGATTGCTAATCGAATTTCGTATTTTTTTGATTTCAAAGGACCCAGCTTACCGATTGATACGGCTTGTTCCTCATCGTTGGTCGCGCTAGATTTTGCTTGCCGAAGTTTGGCCAGTGGCGAGTGTCAAATGGCCATTGTTGGTGGTGTGAATTTGTATTTGCATCCGCTGAAATATCAGGCATTTTGTCGGAATAAAATGGTATCTACCACAGGACGTAATTGCAGTTTTGGTGCGGGTGACGATGGGTTTGTTCCCGCTGAAGGTGTTGGTAGTTTAGTTTTATTACCGCGAGCTAGTGCAGATAAGCATGGCGATCAAATTTATGCACTAATCGCTGCATCGCAAGTCGATCACGCTGGGCGTTCAAATGGCTACTCTGCACCTAATCCCACCGCACAAGCTAATTTAATACGCAAAACTTTGCAAAGCGCTCAAGTTTCACCGCAGCAAATCAGTTATGTTGAAGCGCATGGAACCGGAACCCAAATGGGAGATAGTTTAGAAGTGGCTGCGTTGACTCAGGCGTTTGGTGGATTGAACAAACAACAGCCATGGTGCGGTATTGGCAGTGTTAAATCCAATATGGGACATGCCGAATCGGCTGCCGGTATTGCCAGCATTATTAAAGTGTTGTTGCAAATGAAGCATCGTCGATTAGTACCAACACTAAATGCAGCGCAGGTAAATCCTGATATTGATTTTTCGGTGACGCCATTTCGATTACAAAGCGAGACACATTCTTGGCAGGGCACTGCTGATAAGCCGCGTTTTGCATTAGTAAACGGCTTTGGTGCGGGCGGGGTAAATGCTTGTGTGTTATTAAAAGCGGATGATGCATCATCAGTGTCCGATGTAAAAAAACTAAGTGCTGAAACATCTGATGGTGTTGCACAGCGGCCAAATAACATTTTTCCATTATCAGCAAAAAGTCTTGTTCAGCTCAAACAACGCGCTAATCAGTTAATGGGTTTTATAAAAGCAAACAATCCGGATGAGCTTGATAATATCGCTTACACCTTACAAGTAGGGCGAGAACCCATGAGTGAGCGTTTAGCGATTATTGCTAACAGTGCCGCTGAATTGATAGAAGGCTTGCAAAACTTTGTGAATAACAAGCTTTTAATAGAGGCGTCGCTCACAAAGTACACCGAAATTAATTTAGGTAAACCCATTTGTTTTGTTGCTGAAAACCGACGAAATAAGCGAACTATCATAGATGATTATGCTGGTTTAGTGGTGACTGAATGTGCGCGAATGTGGACTGACGGAGTGCTCATAGACTGGACTAAATGGCAGGCCGATTTTTTGGGGCGGCAATATTTTCAAAAGCTTGCTTTGCCTGTTTATCCTTTTGCGAAACAGCGGTGTTGGATTGAACTGGTTGCTTCTGACTTGATTGAGATGGACTTGCTTAAAACGGACTCGCTTGGAACAGAATCAATAAAGTCCAAGCTCGCTAAATATAACAATAGTCAACCACAACAATTACACCCATTGATTGCTCAAAATACCTCAACTTTAGAGAGCATCTGTTTTACCAGCCATTTGTCGGCACATGAATATTACGCACGAGAACATCATGTAAATGGTCAATCCGTTTTTCCTGGCGCGGGCTTTCTAGAAATGGCTTGTGTTGCAGGAAGTCTGGCTGCACAAAAAACGGTGGTTCAGATAAGTGATATTGTCTGGATAAATCCTTATATTTTTGATGATGAGTCTGCCGCGATATCAAACTTAAACTTTCCAATTTCAAATGAGGTTGCTCAATTAAGCTGCTCATCTCATTCCAACTGTTTATCAAATATCAATTCTACCAAGCCATTACATACTCGTCTTAAGTCAATCGGTCAGGCTACCGAGTTTGATATTATTTCACATAATGCACTGGGTGAGGTGGTGGTTCATGCCGAAGGTCGTTTATCATTTTTAGATGCAATTGATAGCGCAACTTTGGCGACTAATCGCCCGCTACAGACAATGCGTGATAGCGCTGAAGTTGAACTGAATAAGACTCAGGTTTATCAACAGCTACAAGATTTGAGTCTGAATTATGGTGAATCTTTTCAAACGATCGTGTCGCTATCATTAACTCATGATTACTCATTATCGCGTCTCTCATTAAGTGATGCTGTGCTGAGTGAGTTTGCCGATTACCTGTTGCATCCAGCAATTATTGATGGTGCATTTCAAACGGTTGTAGGTTTTGTGAAGCAGCAATCATTATCGACACCATTTTTACCTTTCGCACTAGATAGTTTGACAATTTTAAATGCCTTGCCGACTGAAGTTTATGTGTTGGTAGAAGCTGTGGCGTCACCAAAAATGCCCGCGGATATGAAGAAGTTTAATATCAGTATCTGTAATTTAAATGGTGAGATTGTCATTAAAATGGAGGGCTTTTATGTTAAGGCTTTTGTCAGTGCTTCAAGCGCGACTCATGAGTCGCCGGTCATATCGGCTTTATGATTTTTTTATGGTGAGTCATAAGTCATAAGTCATAAGTCATAAGTCATAAGTCATAAGTCATAAGTGGTTCGTTAAAATAAATTGAAAAGTGAACATTATGGAAACCTCTGTTGAAAAAAAATTAGTTCTTGAGCCGGGGCTTGTTGAAAAAAGTGCCCAAGTTAACGCGTTGGTTAATGACAGCGTCGCCGGGCAAAATACTGTTGGAGGTCTTTCACCTGAAAAATTTGGTGCACCGAGTTTTCGTCATCGCTACCAAATTAAATATGCTTATTTAACAGGGGCAATGTATCGAGGCATTGCATCAAAGGCGTTGGTTGTTGCGGTTGCTAAAGCGGGCTTTTTAGGTTTTTTAGGTACTGGCGGAATGAGTCTTGCGGAAATAGAAGAGAATATTGTTGCCATCCAACAAGCATTAAATCATGGAGCTTTTGCGTTTGGTATGAATTTATTGGCGAATATTCATCGGCCCGAACAAGAAATGCAAACCGTTGAGTTGTATTTAAAAAAGGACATTCAGGTGATTGAAGCGGCCTCATTTACTCAAGTTACTCCTGCGCTGGTCTATTATCGACTTGCAGGAGTAGCACAAGATGAAGACGGAACGATTATCTGTAAAAATAAAATTATAGGTAAGCTTTCGCGTCCAGAGGTGGCGAGCGCATTTTTAAGTCCGCCTCCGCCGAGTATCGTTAATCAGCTTTTGCGGGAGAATAAAATTACGGCTGAACAGGCTCGGTTAGCTGAGCAAATTTTGGTTTGTGATGATATTTGTGTAGAAGCCGATTCTGGTGGCCATACCGATCAGGGAATTGCCAGCGTTCTTTTATCGGCTATGTTAAGACTGCGCGATGAAGTTTATCAAAAATATACTTGTAACCAACCAATACATATCGGGCTGGCGGGGGGCATAGGTGCGCCACCTGCGGTGGTTGCCGCCTTTATGATGGGTGCTGATTTTATTTTGACGGGTTCTATCAACCAATGCACTGTTGAATCGGGGGCTAATTCTGTGGTGAAGTCTATGCTACAGGAAATTAATGTACAAGATACCGATTATGCGCCTGCTGGTGATATGTTTGAAATTGGTGCAAAAGTACAGGTGTTGAAGAAAGGTGTATTGTTTCCCAGTCGGGCTAATAAGTTGGTGTCGCTTTATCATCAATACGGTCAGTGGGAGAATGTTCCACTTAAAATGCAACAGCAAATTGAACAAAAATACTTTCAGAAAACCTTTGAACAGGTGTGGCAGCAAGTCAAAGCGTATCGAGTTAAGAAAAATCAACAAGCCAGCATCAGTAAAGCTGAAAACAACCCAAAGTACAAAATGGCGCTGGTTATTAAATGGTATTTCGCCTACAGCAATATTTTGGCATTTAATGGCGACCTGCAAAATCAGGTTGATTTTCAAGTGCATACTGGACCCGCATTAGGGGCATTTAATCAGTGGGTTAAAGGTACCGCCCTGGAAAGCTGGCAAAATCGTCATGTCGGAGAAATTGGAGAACTACTGATGCAGGCATCAGCCGATTTGGCCAGTGCACAAATAAAAAAGTTACTCGATTAATTACTTAATAAATCTTTTAATGGTTTGTGGTTTATCCTCCGCAATCTTACATCATCAGTTAAAAAATAGCCTAACAAGTATAAAATGAATTTTAATCAAGCCAATTTACCATTTGTCATTAATCCCGATGTGAATGCTCAAGTTGTCGTTATTCGTGTCTGTTATCAATGGATGATTAATTACAATTATTTAATCATCGATCCACAAACCCGTGCTGCGGTTATTGTTGATCCGGCCTGGGAGTTCGATAAGTTAAATGCCACTATCGCACAACATCAAGTAACATTGCGTGGTGTTTTATTAACTCACTCACATGCTGATCATATCCATCTGGCTGATCGAATTGCTAAAACTTATGCGTGTCCGGTTTGGATGTCACAGATTGAAATTGAACACTCACAGTTTGATTGTCATAACTTGCAAGCGCTAGAGCTACCATTAACGCACAATAACGGTGAAGCCTTATCTGTAGAAAATTTAGGTTCAGAAAATTTAAATTCAGAAAAGTTAAATTCGAATGCGTCAGCACCAACCCTGCTCAATCCATTCACTATCGAAGGGTTGACGATTTATCCTGTATTAACGCCGGGTCATACCCCGGGGTGCATTTGTTATTGGATCAATGGCCATTTGTTTACCGGTGATGTGTTGTTTGCTGAGGGCTGCGGTTTATGTCGCAACGAAGCGGCGGCATTTCAAATGTACGACAGTCTGGCTTACTTAAAGCAACAGTTAACCCCGCAAACGCGAATTTTTCCAGGGCATTCTTATGGACGTGAGCCCGGTCAGTTATTCGCTAATGTGCTACGCGAAAATATGTATTTACAGTTTAAAACCAAAGCATCTTTCAGTGCGTTTCGGTTACGCAAAAATCAGAGTAAAGCCAGATTGTTTGGCTTTAGTTAAAACCGAATAATTTTAGCAATTAATAATAATCAGGAAAAAAGTATGAAACTAGTTGGAATTGAAGCAATGAATATTGCTGCCGGTACAACCTACCTCGATGTAGAAAAGCTGGCAAAACACCGTAATCTGGATACCAGCCGTTTTGAAAATTTATTAATGAAAGAAAAAACGGTAGCCCTGCCTTATGAAGATCCAATTACTTTTGCGGTGAATGCAGCAAAACCAATTATCGATAGTCTCTCAGATGACGAAAAAGATCGGATTGAAATGCTGATAACCTGCACAGAATCATCATTTGATTTTGGTAAGTCAATGAGTACCTATTGTCATGATTTACTCGGATTAAATAGAAACTGCCGTTTATTTGAATTAAAAAATGCGTGTTACTCAGGCGTGGCCGGTATTCAAACCGCGATTAATTTTATTTTGTCACAAGCGTCTCCTGGTGCGAAAGCGTTGGTGATTGCGACTGATATTTCCCGGTTTATGGTTGAAGAAGGTGGTGATGCTTTAACTGCTGATTGGTCGTTTGCTGAGCCAAGTGGTGGTTCGGGCGCGGTAGCTATGTTGATTAGTGATCAGCCTCATATTTTTCGGGTTGATGTGGGGGCAAATGGTTATTACGGATATGAGGTTATGGATACCTGTCGTCCGTCACCCGATGCCGATGCCGGAGACTCTGACTTGTCGCTGTTGTCTTATCTTGATTGCTGTGAGAATGCTTATTTGGAGTATCAAAAGCGGGTTAAGGACGCTAATTATGCTGAAACCTTTACTTATATTGCCTACCACTGTCCATTTGGTGGCATGGTTAAAGGTGCTCACCGCAACATGATGCGCAAATTAATAAAAGCTAAACCGGCAACAATTGAAGAAGATTTCCAGCGACGAGTGACGCCAGGATTAAATTATTGTCAGCGTGTAGGCAATATTATGGGGGGAACCGCATCACTGGCATTGGCGAGTACTATCGAAAATGGCTCGTTTAATACACCTCAGCGTATTGGTGTATTTTCTTATGGTTCAGGTTGTTGTTCGGAGTTTTTCAGTGGTGTGGTCGATCAGCAAGGGCAAGCGCGCCTGGCTAAAATGAATATTGCGCAACAACTCGACAGTCGTTATGAGTTAACGATGGATGAATATGATGCCTTGTTGGTTGGCAGTAATGCTTTACGTTTTGGTACGAGAAATCTTGTGTTAGACAGCAGCTTTATTCCGCAAGCCCGAAAGAACTTACCCAAGCCAACACTCTTTCTTAAACAGATTAAAGAGTTTCATCGGGAGTACGAATGGGTGTCTTAATTGAAACAAAATCTTATCAGACAATTAATATTCGCTTTGATAATGATATTTGTACGATCCAAATTAATCGGCCCGATGCCAATAATGCAATTAATGAGCAACTCATCGCAGAAATCAGTGAAGTCGTTCAGCATTGCGCGAATCGCTATAAAGTTATCGTGCTTGAAGGCTCTGCTGAAGTATTTTGTTTTGGCGCTGATTTTAAAGAAATTCAAGCTACTTTTGATAACCAATTGTTTGAAAATTATGAGCCGGTTGACCCGACTCCTTTATATGAACTTTGGACGTTACTTGCCACCGGACCATTTGTCAGCATTGCGCATGTACGAGGCAAGGTTAATGCTGGTGGCGTTGGCTTTGTTGCTGCTTGTGATTTGGTCCTAAGTGATAGTAAAGCCATGTTTAGTTTATCGGAACTTTTGTTTGGATTAATTCCCGCCTGCGTTTTGCCGTTTTTAATCCGACGGATTGGTTATCCAAAAGCTAATTATATGACCTTGGCGACTCAGCCCGTTTCGGTTCATCAAGCATTAGAGTGGGGGCTGGTAGATGCCTTTGAAGAGAATAGCCAGAGCTTATTGCGCAAACATTTACTGAGAATTCGCCGGATTACACCACAAACTATTCAACGTTATAAAAATTTTCAACAGCAAATTTCGGCGACAGATCCACAAATAAAGCATCATGCAGTGGCAATGAATCGCACTGTTTTTAGCGATAAAGAAAACCTTGAAAAAATATCCCGTTATGTATCAACCGGTCAGTTTCCGTGGGAATAAATATTTATTTTTTAATCTTTTAAACAAATTGGAGAAACTATGAACAAGCAACAAATTTTTGATGTTATCGTAGGTCATGCTAAAGAAGTTTTGCCCGAATTAGAAAGTCATGACTTTAAATTTGAAGATGCACTAAAAGACTTGGGCGCTAACTCAATTGATCGTTCGGAAATTGTTATGATGACATTGGAATCTATTGAGCTAAATATTCCATTAATTGAAATTGCCAAAGCTGAGAATATGGGGCAATTAGCGACCTTGCTGCAAGAAAAATTTTAATCTGATGGATATTTGTATTACTGGCGTTGGCATATGCAGCGCCATAGGACAAGGAAAAGAGGCATTTTTACAAGCATTACTTAATGGTCAGCACCAGTTTGACTATTTAAAAAGACCGGGCAGGCAGTTACCTGAACAGGCAGTCAATCAGTCTTCTGCACAATCTGAAATGCCGTTATTTATGGGGGCCGAAATTGAATCATTACAATTGCCCGATAATATTGGTAAAGGATTTTTAAGGACCACTTCATTATCGACACAAGCTGCAATTGCCTGCCTTGATGAGGTGTGGCATGAAGCAGCATTACATGCCGTTGCCGCTGAGCGCATTGGCTTAATTGTAGGCGGATCGAATTTACAGCAACGTGAATTGGTGAATATTCAGGACAAATTTCAAACAAAAAAAACTTTCTTGAGACCTACTTATGCAATGGCTTTTATGGACACTGACATAATTGGTTGTTGTACAGAGCTTTATCCGGTTAAGGGCGGCGTTACAACAGTTGGAGCTGCATCAGCTAGCGGACAAGTTGCTATTATTCAAGGGATCCAGCTGGTATTGTCGGGGCAACTTGATTGCGCTGTTGTTATTGGTGGATTAATGGATTTATCTTACTGGGAATGTCAGGCATTACGTTCAGTCGGTGCAATGGGGTCGACGGTGTTTGCAGATAATCCATCGCAGGCCTGTCGGCCTTTTGATACTCGACATGATGGATTCATTTATGGTGAAGCTTGCGGTGCCGTGGTTATTGAGAGTGTAGCTAGTGCCGAGGCCAGACAACAAGCTGCTTATGCTCGTGTTTCTGGTTGGGCAACGGCAATGGCAGGAAACCGTAACCCTGATCCGAGTGAACACACCGAAAAACAAGTCATGCTAACCGCAATTGAAAAAGCGCAGTTAAGTGCTGCGGCAATTGACTATATTAATCCGCATGGGACGGGTTCACCGACTGGGGATGCCGTTGAGTTATCTGCATTAGCCGGTGCGGATCTTAACCATGCGTTTATCAATGCAACTAAATCAATAACGGGTCACGGGCTGACCGCAGCAGGTTGTGTTGAAGTGATAGCGACTTTACTCCAAATGCAGGCGGGTCAGTTACATCCTACATTGAATCTGGAGGAGCCTTTATCCCATTCATTTCATTGGGTTGGTGAACAACCGATCAACCATCATATGCAACATGCGCTAACGCTTAGTTATGGTTTTGGTGGTATCAATTCTGCACTGGTGTTGAGTCGTTTTTAATGGCGTTTATTGAAAAACTGTTCGACAAACCGGTTTTATCATCAGGTTTCAACCACTTGGTATTTGCATCACGCTTAGTCAATCAGCATAACAAGCGTGTATTAATAATCAGATAAACTGAAATATCCATTTAAGGAGATATTATGAAAATTTTTATGTTTCCGGGGCAAGGCTCACAAACCGTCGGTATGGGAGGAGACCTGTTTGATCGTTATCCTGAATATACGGCACAGGCTGATGAAGTTTTGGGCTATTCAATTAAAACTTTGTGCCTTGCCGATCCGCAAAAGCAATTAAATTTTACGCAATTCACACAGCCTGCACTTTATGTGGTTAATGCGTTGAATTATTTTGATAAAGTGGCTCAGGGAATAAAAGCGGATTATTTAATTGGCCACAGTCTGGGTGAATTTAATGCGCTCATGGCTGCACAATCATTTTCATTTGAAGATGGATTGAAGCTGGTGAAAAAGCGGGGCGAATTAATGAGCCAAGCCAAAGAAGGCGGAATGGCTGCAATTATTAATGCCTCTAAAGAAAAGATCGAAACGATCTTAAAGGATAATCAGCTATCTAATATTGATTTGGCTAATTTTAATACGCCATCACAAATAGTGATTTCCGGTAAAAAAGAAGAAATCATTCAGGCACAAAACTGTTTTAGTGAAGACAAAATGCTATATATCCCGCTTAATACCAGTGGTGCATTTCATTCCCGTTTTATGGCTGAGGCAAAAGATGAATTTGCAGAGTACCTCAAACCTTTCAACATTCAACCTCCAATCACTAAAGTTATTTCCAATGTAACGGCTAAGACCTATGGTGATGATGTCGCTACTAGCTTGGCGGCCCAAATAGCCAGCGCGGTGCGTTGGTCAGAAACGATTGAATACTTAATTGGGTTAGGTGATGCCGAATTTATTGAAGTGGGGCATGGGGATGTGCTGACTAAAATGATTCTTAAAATTAAGCGAGAAACCACCGTTAAACCCGGCTCTGTGAGTGCCGAGCCTACCGAACTGGTTACCGATTCATCAACGACTGATGATGCCGTTGGTAGTATCTTTGCAAAACAGTTTAGTCAGGTGCATGAAAAAGTTGAGCAATGGAACAAGGTTTATCCGGTGGGAACTAAAGTAAAATCTACTTGGGTAGATGCCACCAATTTGCAAACCCGCACTGAAGCGGTGGTTTTATTTGGGCATCGGGCGGCCGTATATATGAAAGACTATAATGGCTATTTTGATTTAGATGAATTAATTCCACAACAATCCTTATGATCAATAAACCAACTGTTTTTATGTATTCTGGCCAGGGTTCACAATACTTTGGTATGGGAAAAGAGCTGTTTGAAACCAATCCTCGGTTTCGTTACTGGATGGAATATTGTGATGACATCGCATTTCCATTTTTACCTTCATCATTAATTGAACAACTGTATTTTTCAAATAAAACACGAGGCGAATTATTTGACGACATTGTTTTTACCAATCCGGCATTACTGTGCATTGAATATTGTTTAACACAACTTTTGCTAGAGCGAGATATTCACCCGGATTATTTGTTGGGATACAGTCTGGGTGAATTTACCGCTGCGGTTGTTTCAGGAGCAATGTCGCTAGATGAAGGCATTCAGTTTTCAATTGCGTATGCAAAATTATTACAAGCCAAAACGCCGCCAGCAGCAATGCTAGCTGTCATCGACTCAGTTTCTTTGCTCGACAATCAACCACAGATTTTCCAGGGGTGTACCTTGGCGGGTAAGAACTTTAATAAGAACTTTGTGGTAACTGGATTAGAAAAAGATATTCGTTTTACCCAACAGTTACTTTCTCAGCGGGATGTTATTCATCAGCGGTTACCAGTGAATTACGGATTTCATACCACAATAATTGATCCAATTGAGTTTGAATTCAAACAATTGATCAATGATATTAATTTGTGCTCACCCAAGATTAAAATAATTTCATCGTTGCTGGCACAGCCAGTAAATCATTTTGATGCTGACTATTTATGGCGAGTTACCCAGCAACCTGTCATTTTTGAAAAAACCATTCAAACACTCTTACAGCAAGGGGATTTTAATTTTATTGATGTTGGACCCAGTGGCACATTAGCAACTTTTGTAAAATATATTTTGCCTGGTGAGCATTCGAGTCATCACCTTGAAGTAATGAATCAATTTGGCAAAAATAATCAGTCATTGGAAAAAGTTTTTACCTTTTTCAATTGAACTATCAAATAGCTTAATTGCCGCCTCAATCATTCAAAAACGTATAAGTTATGAAGAGAACTACCAGGATGTATGATTTTATTATTGTTGGTGGCGGTACATCTGGCTGCGTGCTAGCTAATCGCTTATCAAAAAAGTTTAATGTATTGCTTATTGAAGCAGGCGCTGAAACTCGCAATAACTTAATTGATACACCAATGGGAACACTGCTGTTATATCACAGTAAAAAGTATAATTGGCGGTATTGGAGTCAGGAAAATGATAATCTCAACCGACGTGAAATTTATTGTCCACAGGGAAGAGGACTCGGCGGTAGCAGTGTGATCAATGCTATGCTGTATGTCCGTGGCAACGCCTGGGATTTTGACAACTGGCAAGCGTTGGGTAATGCCGGTTGGGGATATGACTCGATGTTAAAGCATTTTCGTCAGTGCGAGCGAAACTTGGATTTTAATGATCAGTTTCATAGTAAAGCTGGTGAAATGTCGGTGCAATATACCCCTGAGTTACATCCGCATGCTGAACGTTTTATTCTTGCCGGATTACAAGCCGGGTACACCTACAATGCCGACTTTAATGGTGCCACTCAGGAAGGTGTCGGTATGTATCAGATGACAATGCATAATACTCGGCGAGTTTCTGCAGCAGAAGCTTTTTTATATCCGGTTAGAGAGCGCCGAAGGCTCACGGTACTGACTGACTGCGCTGTTTCACAAATTGTGTTTGATGGAAATCGTGCGGTTGGTGTGCGTTATTTTGATGGCCAAACTTATCATCAAGTTAAGGCAGCCAAAGAGATCATTATTGCCGCAGGTACTTTTAACTCAGCCAAGTTGTTGATGTTATCGGGGGTCGGACCAACCGAAGAGCTAGCGCGTCATGATATTCCATTAATACATCATTTACCTGGTGTTGGTCAAAATTTGCAAGAGCATCCTGATGTTGTAATCACCACCGAAAGTCGTATTAACGACACCATTAATTTATCGTTGGCTACTTTGTTCAAAGTGATGAAAGGTTTTTGGCAATTCAGAAAAAAACGCTATGGTTTGTTATCAAAGCCGATTTCTGAGTCGGGTGGCTTTTTTAAAACCCGTGATGATTTACCAGCACCTGATATACAGATTCAATCATTGGCTTCAATGTTTAATGATCATGGTTTTGATGAGCAAATAGTTAAAAAGCATGGGTATTCAATTCACATATCTTTACTGCATCCTAAAAGTCGCGGACAAGTTCGATTAAATTCAGCCGATCATTTTGATAAGCCAAAAATTGAATTAAATTTATTGTCTCATGATGAGGATGTTGAGCGATTATTAGCGGGATTAAAAATTGGTCGGCATATTTTGCAACAAGATGCTTATCGCAGTCATTGCAAACAAGAAGTTTATCCGGGTGAACAGTTGCGTTCAGATGAGCAACTGGTTGAATTTATTAAAGCCAATGTTTGTCATGTCTATCATCCGGTAGGCGCATGTAAAATGGGGCAAGATGAAATGGCGGTGGTAGACGAACAATTGAAAGTTTGCGGTTTAAGCGGATTACGCGTCATAGATTGTTCAATTATGCCACAAATTATTAGCGGTAATACCAATGCTGCGGCTATGGCAATTGGCTCCAAAGGGGCCGAAATGATTTTGCAGCAATACCGGCATTAATGTTTGCATTGGTATCAATCACTCATCCATTTATTAATGGTGAAAAATCGACTTTTGATGGAAGGAAAAATTTATGTACGAAGCATCAAATACTCAGGTTTCTGAAGCTCATTCAAGTCAATCAATGCAACAAATTCTTGAGTTGCAACGTCAGTCTTTATATCAGGAAGCATTTCCATGTGCTGAAGTCAGAATTGATCGCTTGGCACGCTTACTCCAGATCTTACGCGAGAATAAATTCGATTTATGTGAAGCGATGTCTGATGATTTTGGACATCGTTCAATTCAACAATCCCGTATTACTGACATTGGTGCGTCGATCGAACCGATTAAACATGCCATTAAGCATGTTAAGGCATGGATGAAAAATGAATCACGAAAAACTATCTTTCCATTAGGATTAATGGGGGCACGAGCACGTGTTGAATATCAACCACTGGGTATCGTTGGATGTATATCGCCGTGGAACTTTCCCACACAACTCATTTTTGGACCTTTGGCTGGCATTTTGGCGGCGGGTAATCGAGTGATGATTAAGCCCTCTGAATTTACCCCTGTCACTTCAAATTTAATTGAGCAATTACTTGCTGAAAATTTTGCACAGGAAGAAATTGCGGTGATTCAGGGCGGTGCCGAAACGGGGGCAGCATTTAGTCGATTACCTTTTGATCACCTATTGTTTACCGGAGCTAAGTCAGTTGCAACTCACATTTTAACGGCGGCGGCAGAAAATCTTGTTCCGGTTACGCTCGAACTAGGTGGTAAATCTCCGTTGATTGTTGGTAGCGATGCTGAAGTTAATACTGCCGCTGCATGTGCCATGTTAGGCAAAATTATGAATGCCGGACAGCTCTGCCTGGCGCCAGATTATGCATTGGTTGCCGAAGATAAACTGAATGAGTTTGTGGTAAAAGCCCAGCAAAATCTGCAAATGATGTATCAGGATTTGTTAAATAACCCTGATTATAGTTCAATCATTAATCAACGACATTATCAGCGGTTAACTGATCTGGTTAATGATGCTCGAGAAAAAGGAGCTGAAATTATCGAATTTAATCCTGCTAATGAAGATTTTTCAAATCAGCCTCACTATCGGTTTTTGCCAACATTGATTTTAAATCCCACGAACGACATGCTGGTCATGCAGGAAGAAATTTTTGGTCCGATATTACCTGTTAAAAGTTATCAGAAATTTGAAGAGGTGATTGCATGTATCCATCAGCTACCTAGACCATTAGGGTTGTATTATTTTGGTCATAATAAAACCGAAATTGATCAAGTACTTAAGCGTACAGTATCGGGCGGTGTAACCATTAATGATGTATTGATGCATGCAGCACAAGATGACTTGCCATTTGGTGGTGTTGGTGCCAGTGGAATGGGGGCTTATCATGGATTTGATGGGTTTAAAAATTTTAGTCATGCAAAGGCGATATATTTTCAGTCCAAGTCAGTATATAATTTTGTCGCAAAACAGATGAGACCGCCATACAAGAAATCCTGATAATGAGAGTTTTTGCTGTATCTGATTTGCATGTTGATTATTTAGAAAATAAAAAATGGGTTGCCCGATTATCGAATTTTGATTATCAACAGGATGTACTTATCCTGGCTGGCGATTTAACCGATAATTTGCCATTGCTGGGTGAAACCCTGAGTTGGCTGGTTGATAAGTTTAACGCGGTATTTTATGTGCCGGGTAATCATGAACTTTGGGTAAGTCGTGACCAGTATCGTGATTCTATCACTAAGTTTAAGGCTGTTTGTCAGCTTGCAGTTGACAGCGGTGCTAAAATAACCGCACAGCGGATGAACGGATTAGTTGTTTATCCACTATTTTCATGGTATGACTTTTCGTTTGCTGAGCCGAATGAAAAAATATTACAAAGCTGGGTTGATTTTAGAGCTTGTCGCTGGCCTGATGGTTGGAATCTGGCCGATGTAAATCATTATTTTCTGGCTGAGAATAAATTACCTGATATTCGCCAACCTGATGATTTTGTCGTCAGCTACTCGCATTTTTTACCCCGGATCGATGTGATGCCATTTTATATTCCGCTATCACAACGTTATATCTATCCTGTTTTGGGAAGTGACAAACTCGATCGACAAATCCGACAAGTGAAACCAAATATTCATGTCTATGGTCATAGTCATGTTAACCAGCAAATATCACTCAATGGTATCGAATATATAAATAATGCTTTCGGCTATCCGAATGAAACGCGCATAGCCAGTAAAAATCTTTTATGTATTTATGAAAAATAAATAGAGAATTCCATGCAGTTAAGAATTATAGATAAAAAAAATATTTCAACTTCAAGTGAACAAATTAATGGCACACCAATTGAAATTATATTTGAAGGGGTTGATTATCAAAAAAAGTATATGATTGATAGTTACCAGTCTCCACTGAGCAGCAATTTTAGAGCGCTTGTGGACTGGTATTTTGCTGAGTATTTAACTGAACCGCAGTCACATGATGATCGACAGGTTTCTGAAAAACTCATCAAAATAGGACAATATCTAGGTGATGAATTACTCGGTGAAGATTATCAGCAAATCGCTATCAAAGATCATATTGAAGCGCAGGGCTATCCACACCTGATGGTGAGTATTGAATCTGATAGAGCCTGTTTTTTGGCTGAGCCCTGGGAATTGCTGGTGCTGCATGAGTCAAATTATATACTATCCTCGGTGGTTAACGGTTTTATTAAACAGCCATTAAACTCCTATGACAATGCAACGCTTACCGCACCTCAAAAACTGAGTATTGGTCAGGTGCAAGAATCAGCCAAAACCGATGTGTCGGTCAGTCAATTTAAGTTTTTTCGATTTATTAGCCAAACATTACAGACCGACTCACTATTTGATTATGCTGACGTGCTAAGTTGGAATTTTTCGCAGTTTGAAAAGGTTAATGAACAACTCTTGTATGATTTGGATTGGACTCAATGTCAGCAGGCGATCAAAAATAAATCTCATGATGGTGTTTTTCATTTTAGTGGTTATATCTATATTGACCAACAGGCAGAATACTATTTTTGTCTGGGGGCCGATCAAAAAATTAAAGCTGAGGACTTTTTTCAATTTTTAGTACAACAACAGATTAACTTGGTGTGCCTTGAAGCCTATGGCTATCTTTGCGAAATTGAGCCGCATCTCTGTGCTGGCGAACGACTGGCGCAATTGGCCAATCTGGCATTTGCCAATGGTATCAATAATCTTGTCGGACTTTCTCACATTGCTAATCCTTGGGTAAATGCACAATGTTTTCATGCGTTTTATGAAAAGCTACTGGGTGGCGGTAATTTGGCACAAATTGTGGTTGAGGCGCGCAAACAATTACAGGTAAATACTTCTCAACACTTGATTGGGCCGCAAGCACGCGCCTTTAGTGGTTGGCCGTTGTTAATTCACTATGCGGTGCAAACACTTAATATCGTCAATCATCAGGTGAATACCAATGACCCTTTTGCGGCACAGCCGATGCCGCAAGATGGTTTGTATGGATTTAAGTCGCGCTATTTACCGCCACTGTTGAATAACCAATTTGATAAAGAGATCCTGACGGTAGTTAGTCAACTTGAACAAACTGAGTTAGCTGAGCCATTGGTTATTAGTGGCGAATTTGGTAGCGGTAAAACTCACCTGGCACATTGTGCAGCATTAAAATTAAAAACTACACAAAATATCCAGTGGGGTTTTTATTTTAGTTATCAACAGGACTTTTTTAGTGTGCAAGATATTTTTGATATGGTTGCACCTGTGATTAAACAAGAAAATAATCGAGACGCTTTTTTTAATGGAATCAGCGAGCATTGCTGTTTATTTGTGTTTGATGATTTTATATCGTATCAGATTCAAGTGTCTCAATCTAACAACGCTGGTTTATTTAACCAGTCTCATTTAACTGATAAAAGTGAGTTGATTGATGCAACAGCCATGAGTGATTTGGTTGGCTTGATTACCCAGCTCATTGAGGCGGGACAAAAAGTTTTAATTTTAGGCCAGCCGCAATTACTACCCGCTGCATTCGCTCATTATTCTACTGTCACATTAAAGCCTGACTTAGTTGGTCAAGCATTAATCGCAGCTCATGCTATAACAAACAGAGTAATGCCTAAAGCACTCGGTCAGACTGATGTAACAAACAATGAAGAGCAATCACTTGCGCCAACTTTTGATCCTGAAAAATGGCAGCAATTTTTAGCTTTGCAACAGCATAACTATTGGCTTACAGAAAAGACAATACCTATGCTCAAAGCGCATTCACTGGATGATTTATCAAAATTGCTTAAACAAGAGGTTGTTGGTACGTCACAAAGCGTAGCAGAGGTTTTACCTGATGCTTTTTTTAAATGGCAATGGGACAGTCTACCTGCTGCGTGGCAAATCCTTCTTTGCCATTGTGCTGACACGCCTGGCTTGTTATTGGAAATGTTAATGATTGTTTTTGATGCCGCCGAACAACCAGCGTTTGCCAAACAATGGTTTGAGTTATTTTCATTATCGGTGCAACCATTTTCTCAATTGTTAGATCAGTGGGAAGATAATGGGCTGATTGTTCGTTACCCTCATGGCCGTTTATTGGATGCAGAGTTTCGTCAGTTTATCTTAAATCAGAAACAACATTCTCTATCTGATGAAAAATATTTTAATTCAGAAATCTGTGAGCTGCTTTTTAGTCAGATTATTTGTGAGGGTGTCAGGCTTTTAGCAAATAATGTTGTCAGTCAACCTGGTTCGCCGTTTACGAATAATTTGTTAATTAATCGCAGAGTTTGGGCGACACATATGGAGAAGTTATGGTTCGCCGGTGAACTAAGAGCATTTGTCGCCACCAAAAATGCATTTGAGCAATTGTTAGCGCAAGCAAAAATTGTTGATGAAGGTCACCAATGGGTACTTTCATTACTAAAGCGCAGTAAACTACCATCCTGTGAAATGGTTGATGAATCTACTGAAAGTATTGAGCGAATACTCGCTTGGTTAATGCTGGCAACCCAAACGTTATCGGTAGATAAAGGCGATAACCCAATCGTCGAAAAACTGGTGAGAGATTGGCAACCCTGGCTGATGAGTTTTGATTTAAAACAAGAAAAATTACTCGCTATTTTTCAGCAGGTTGCTACGTTTCTGGATAATTATTATCAGGTTAATCAGCAATGGAAAAATGGAGTTATTGTCATAGAAAAACTATTGCTGGGCTATCAACATTATCAGGCGAAACCAAGAATAATTGAATGCCAGAAAACACTGGCTCGGTATTTCAGCAAGCTCGAAAAAACAGAGCAATGTTTAGCAGTGGAACAGGAAATTATTGACACTTTGCAAGCGGATGAGGTGCCGAGTGAAATTGTGATTCCACAGTTGATTGATATTATGAATGCTCGATTATTGCGCAAAGATTTGAATCATGCTGCCAATTTATTTGAAATGATTAATGCTTATGATGATATCAGCAAGTTTGCCAGTATTATTTCTGAGTTAAAAGCTGAGCTCAACTTTCTACAAGGAAATTATCAAGAAGTTTTACCAATATATTGTGAGCAATGGGAGAAATTGTTGAGAAACCCTCAGCCTGAATTAATGACTGCGCTTGCTGGACGATTGAAGCAGATTCAACAAGCTTTGGGTAATGAGCTCTTTGAGTCGCTAATACCTGAAAATATTGCGCCAGATTTACTCAATATTTTAAATGGTGAAGAGTCATTGATGGCTGATCGCTAAAACCGCAATACGAAATTGATAATCAATTTTGTTAGATAGAATCGTTTAATATTGTTTGTAGAAAAAAGGCTAAAAGTTTTCTTTTAGCCTTTTTTTATGGATAAATTTTTAGCTGAAATTTTTAGTTGTTATTGTCCATCAGTGATGGGTTTATCCACTATTGCCTCTTGTGTTGTACTTTTGCCGATAACAGGTTTTATCAGCAAGGATTTAAAGTTATCGGCGTAAGCCCAAAACAAGACCAATGTCGCTGAAGTGATAACGCTAGCTGCTATATACCATTGAAGCTCAAAGATGTAGAACAGACAGAGAATAGCGCTAATCGGGGTTAACAAGGTTAATCCTAAAGCGGGTTTATAATTGGTTAATAAGCTTAATGCACCTAAAAATTGCAATAGTTTCATAAAGGCCCAAAAATAGGTGGTTTTTTGTAACTCAATTAAAAAGGTAAAACTTTCGTGTGGTTTACCATGAATATACATATCAAACACGAGAAACATAAAACCATCTACCGCACCAAATAAGTAGATAATGCCAAGCAGATAACGAGCAATTCTTTCATAGATTTTCATTTTGTCACCAGTTAAGAGGTTAGTAATGTTATTGTTTTCTTTTAATTGATTTTTTTACTGCTTTGTTATTAATTTTTATATTTAAATTGCTGGCTTGTTTGGAGTCGAACTGTAAACGTTTTGTTAGTCAGCAGAAGACAAATTATAAATAGCTGGATTTTAAATATAAAGTGGTTTCTTGGATTCACCTGGTCCTTGTTGTTAATTTTTATGTCAGTTGTGAAGATTATTCACTTTTTGTAATTAATGTTGGCAAATTTTTATTCTTTTTTTGTTCTATCTCTTTATCATTCATTTTCTTTCTTTGTTTCATTGGCGGCGATTTTTCCTAACTGAAATAGAATTTAACAGATACTTTCTTTAGTCAGTCATTTTTTTAGTAATATTTTTTTCAGTACTATTTTTTCAGTAATATTTTAAAAGAGATAATTTGAGATTGATGGTAATAATTAGTTTCTATTGCTTTAAAACAAGATTTTTTAATTGTTTTAAATATAAAAATATCAATTAACACTCGTCACTGACATTACTATAGGATAAGTATCTGTGTCAAACTGCGGTGATTAATTTTAACGGTATTGTCAAATAGTTTTTACTTGTCATTCGATGATAGGTATTTCGATGCAAACAACGCATCCGGCACAATTTTTTCTGTTTTGTAATGACAAATAGCCATCGTGAGCTTCGATAATTTGACGACATAATACCAGGCCAATGCCAGAGCCATTTTTTTTAGTGCTGTAAAACGGGATAAATAAATTGTCGGGGTTACTAATTCCGCTACCTTGATCGCAAATAAATAGCTTAAATATGGATTTTTCCGTATACCACTCAATTTCAATTTTGGGTGAATCAGCGCTATTGCTATTTGCTGAGCTATGGTTTGTTTGTTGCAGTAATGGTTGCATTGACTCAATAGCATTCTTGATCAAATTAATCATGACTTGTTCTAACTGAATAGAATCGAACTCTATAATACAATCTTCGAGCGTTTTAATTTCAATAGGGTAGTGTTTAAAAAGAGAAATGCTTTTATCGACCAACTGTTTTATCGAAGTTGGTGACTTATTGGGTGCAGGCAAGCTCGTTAATTGCTTATAGCTGTTGACAAAATTACTAAGGCTATTAGCTCTTTGTGAGATAATTTTTAAACCTTGAGTTAAGTCTTGTTTTAGCTCATTAGCTTGATTATGTTGAGATTGTCTTTCAACTTGAGAGAAAGTCGCGCCTTGAGAAAGTATCTTGCTCTGGGAAACTAACTTATTCAGCGTTTGACTAATTGATGCAATAGGGGAGAGCGAATTATTAATCTCATGACTGATAACTCGTACTAGCTTTTGCCAGGCTTTACGCTCTTCGCTGCGCAATAATGTGCGTACATCCGTAATAAATAACAGTTTGTGCTGTTCGCCCGATTCACGGAATTCTTCAATATGAACGTTAAACTTTCCCTGGTATTTGCCCAGCTTTAATTCAACCACTTCATGATGGCCACTATGTAGAGACTGAACAAATGACAATTGTTCAAGCAATTGTTGATTGATATTGCTTTGTTGTAATTGCAGTAGTCTCTCTGCTGCAGGATTATAGAAGCTGATTTGATTGTATTGATTAAGTGCAATGATTGCTACATCGATATGTTCGATTACAGTCCTGACTAAAAATTGATTTTCAATAGAGATTCGTCGTTGGTGACTCAGTCTTTCTGCCAGGGAATTAATTGACGTAATCAAATCACTTAACTCACCACTAGAATTATCTGCTCGCGCACGCAAACTGTAGTCGCCTTTAATTAGTGCATCGAGTAAGTTGTCGAGACTTCTGAATTGATAAACCAGCTTTTGATGGGCCTGGTAACTGGTATAGATAATGACTACACAACTGATAATGAGAGTTAGAATAATTAACCAGATAGAAATGTCAGTAAAGTATAGCGTTGAGAGTGTCAGCGAAAGTAGAACGATTGATGGGATCAATGTTAACTTAATTAACTGTAGTTCAAATGGCCGACGTTTTGACATACGCTATGTTTTACCGTTATTGCGAGTTTATGTGTTTATAAATTAGATGGTACGTTTAAGTCTCTGATTTGATTTTATCGAGTTTACGATAAAAAGCACTGCGACTTACACCAAGTGATTTTGCCGCTTCAATAGCATTACCTTTATAATAATCTAGCCGGTTAATAATAATGTCTTTCTCTATTTCATTTAGAGAGCGTAAATCAGCACTGGTGTCTTGTGGTTGTTGCGACACCGATGCCAGCTTAGCTGTTGGTGTTGCTGTAAATTCTCCTTCGATATCGAGTCGTAAGTCATTGCGCCCAATTTCATTTGTCTGGCAGAGTATTGAAGCGCGTTCCATAACGTGCCCGAGTTCTCTCACGTTACCCGGCCAAGCATAATTTTGCAGTGCTTGCCGTGCATCGAGAGCTATGGTTAATTGTGGTTTGTTATGTTTATTGGCAATTTGAGTAAGAAAATTATTTGCTAAAGGTAAAATATCTGCTGAGCGTTGACGGAGCGGTGGAATTTCGATAGTCATTGTGTTGACCCGATAAAGCAAGTCTTTACGAAATTGACCGGCATTTACCGCTTGTTGTAAATCAGCATTGGTAGCTGCAATCAATCGAATATCAACATGCTGAGTTTTGCTCGAACCGACCTTTTCAAATTGACGGTCTTCCAGTACTCGTAATAATTTAGCTTGCTGTGAAATTGGTGTGTTGGCGATTTCATCGAGAAACAGAGTGCCTTCATCGGCCAGCTCGAAGCGTCCTATGCGCGTTGTTTTCGCGTCGGTAAAAGCGCCTTTAACATGTCCAAACATCTCGCTTTCAAATAATGATTCAGTAACCGCCCCCATATTGACGGATACCATTGAGTGTTTACTCCGGGGAGAATTGTCGTGGATCAATCTGGCAAATAAACTTTTACCCGTGCCATTTTCACCCGTTAACAATACACTGACATCACTTTGTGCCAAATGCTTCAATGTTCCAATAATCTGTTGCATGGCAGAGGATTCTGCAATGACATTGTGTGAATAAAACTCAGCCTGTAACAGTTGGTTTTCTTGACTGAGCTTAGCGAATTGACGGTGGCTTTTAGCCAACTTCAATTGGTTAGCGATGATGGCTAATAACCGATCATTTTCCCAGGGTTTTTGAATAAAATCATTGGCACCATTTTTCATGGTACTGACAGCAACCTCGATAGTTCCCCATCCGGTCATTACGACAATAGGAATAGTCTCATCGAGTTGCCGAAGTGCTGCAATCAGTTGTATCCCTTCCTCGCCAGAGGTGGTATCGCGTGCATAATTGAGGTCGAGTATTATCAGATCAAAATTGTGTGCGCGAAATTTTTCAATTGCCTGCTCGGGAGAGTTTGCTGTGTTGACACTATAGCCTTCTGATTTAAGTAATAAAGACAATGCAGAAAGAATGTCGTTATCATCATCGGTTATCAGTATTTGAGGACTCATGCATTACCTTAACGCGATTACCGCTACAATCGTTATTAAAGCGCGAATGATCGCTTTATGTTGTTAAAAGAAGTTATTTTAAAGAGAATTTGCTCGACCAACAAAGCGATAATCAAAAATATCTTTATTAGAGATTTTTGCTGGTCGATAGATAATCAATGATAATTTGATTTTGCTTGCTATTACAAACTTTTTCACTAGTTAAAGCAGGCCACCAACCACTTTAAACCGCATTGTAAAGCTGGTGCACCCTATCAATTTTAGCCACTCAACTGATTTTACTAGAGTTGTTATCGATTATTCATAGTGCAGTGCTTCACTCGGTTCCATTTTGAGGGCTTTGCGTGTAGGAATAAATGTTGCTAATGACACCACCACAAACACTATAGTCCACATAGCCCCCGCAATAATCGCTACGGCAGTGGGTTCAAGATTAAACACTTTCGACATGGCAAAACCCATAGCACTTCCTGCAATTAAACCGGGAATTCCTCCCCAAAGCAGGTGTTTTATGCCACTAAAGAAAAACTCTCTCAATATTTTTTGATCCCAGGCACCAAGCGCTCGCTTAATACCAATTTCCTGGGTACGCTGGTTGATGGTATTTGCCATAACTCCATAAATACCGCTGGCAGCGAGAATAACGGCTGCAATTGCAAACATCGCAAACACTTTACTGATAAAGCGTAGTGGTGCGCTAAAACGCTGAATTTTTTCTTCATAGGTTTCGACCCTAAATGCGGGGAGTTCTGTATCAATTGACTGTAATGTGTGTCTTAAAGTTTGTGTGACGGTGTTGCGATCACTGTTCATGCGTATTGCGATTGTAAATTCTTTGGGGGGATCTTGGGAAAAAGGTCGAAAGATAGCCGGTAGTTCGACATCACCTGCTTGTATCGTATGTTCAACAACGCCAACGATAGTTAACCACTGCGGTGTTTGATTTTCGCTACTAACCAAACGCAAGCGTTTACCGATAATGGATTCGTTGGGTGAGTGTCGGGCAACGAAACTATCCGTTACAATCACGGTGTTTTTATTGGGCGTATTGTCACTGTTATTAAAGTAGCGGCCGAAAAGCAATTCAACATCGAGTTTGAGTAAAGCACCTGGCGTTAACACAATATAGTGCGCTTTTGGGTAATTGTTTGTTTTGGCCGCCTGGTACTCGGCGCCTTCGAGCGCAAAGGTCGGTGCCGGTGCCCACACACTCGGGAGCGCACTAGTCATGAGTGTTTCTTGTATACCTGGCTGATTTTCAAGACGCGACTGTAATGATTGAGCGAGTTGAATTCGCGATTGTGAAGTCGAATAATTTTTATCATTCAATTGTAATTGTGCCGTCAAAATATTTTTAACATTCGCTCCGTTATCTTCATGTGTTTTATTATACGCAGCCAGTACAATTACACCCGCGGCGATTAACACGGTAAATGAAATAAAAATTTCACTGATTACCAGCAGGCGATTGAGTTTTCCTGCTTTCTTTCCAAGTGCACCGCGCGTACCATCTCTTAAAACAGTATTAAAATCTTCTCCTGAATTTTTCCAGGCGGGGAGTAAGCCTGTGACTAAAATTGTACCGATAACAAAAGCTAAAAATAATTTAATAGTGTAAGCATCAATCCCGAAATGCCACCAAAAATTTGGGCGATCATAACTGAATGTATTGGTAATAGACTCAGTAATTTCTAGACCCCAGGCCATGACGCAAAGTCCAATGGCACCACCTAAGCCACAAATAATGATACTTTCACATAGTAATTGAGCAATCAACCGATTACGAGGTGCGCCTAAGGCTACACGAATGGCGGACTCTTTACTGCGCTCTACTGCACGTGACAACAGCAGATTGCCGACATTAATTGATGCCAGAATCAAAATTAAAAAAGCAACCACCTGCATTGAACGAACGACCGGTAATCCACTGCCGGCATCTATCATTTGAATGGTATCAATATAAGCACCTACCTGATGGTTAGTTTTTGGATAGCGCTGTTCAATACGCTGCATTAATAGTGAAATCTGTTGATTAATCGCTTGCAAGTTTGTTGAGCTTTGCAGATGAGCTATTCCATTAACGGTGGCAGCGTTAGCTCGCGAGCTTTGGGTAACGCTGGCTCTTAAAGGTAGCCAGATTAAAGCGCGACTCGGAAAATAATAGCCCTGTGGCATAACTCCAATGATCTCATGACTTTCACCATTGATTTTCATACGCTGATTGAGTATATCGTTAGCGCCGGCAAACTGCGTCTGCCAGATATCATAGCCGATAATTGCAACATTGGGTGAGCCATATAAGTTATCTTGCTGAGTAAAGGTTCTGCCAATGAGCGGAAGAGTATTTGTGAGTTCAAAAAGGCCTGGCTCTGTTGATAATCCGTTATAACGTTTTGCGCCATCGTCAGATGAAACGTTCACATTAATGTTTTGATAAGCCGTTAAGTTCTTAAGCGCCGACAAATTTTTTCTGACTTCTTCGAAATCATAAAAATTTAGTTCTCCATTACTTCTCTCATTATTATCTGAACGACTGATATGAACCAGCGACTCAGCATTTTTAAAAGGTAAAACCTTGAAAAGTATCGTATTAAAAAATACAAATAGGTAAACACTTAAACCAATACCCGCTGCCATAACCAGTGTTGTTAATGTTGTGAACCCCGGCTTTTTGGCAAGTAGTCTGAGCGCATAATAAAAATCATTGATAGATAACATTTTTAACCTCTTATTCGATTTATCATAGCCCAAAAAAATTAAACATCCTTGTTTAAAAAAAACTATTTCATTAAAGCAGCTTCACCGTTTATTTATTTGGGGCAATAGTAACCTGTTTATCGATATCGATATTCATAATATTTATTTAAACCTGTTAAATGCGACTAAAAGACAAAATAGTGAATATGATGTGTTAGTCAGATAAGGTTGGCTTGAATCCTATTTGCAGGAACAAGCCAACGAGTTGTTCATTATTATATTGGCACAATTATTCGTAGTGAAGTGCGTCACTTGGTTCCATTTTTAATGCGTTCTTAGTGGGTATGTAAGTTGCCAGTAAAACCGCACAGGCTATCAACATTAAAATAATGATAGCAATGATAATTAATGCCATGCTACCTGTACCCAAGGCTTTAGACATGACAAACCCCATTGCGCAACCTGCCAGTAACCCGGGAATGCTTCCCCAGAGCAACTGTTTGAATCCTTTCATTAAAAACTCTTGTACAATTTTCTCTTCCCAGGCACCAAGAGCACGTTTGACTCCTATTTCCTGAGTTCGTTGAGTAATTGTGTTAGACATGACACCATAAATACCACTAGCAGCAAGAATAGCTGCGGCAATACCAAAAATTAAGAAGATACTACTCATGAGTTGAGTCGCAGCACTGTTTCTCTCTATATAGCTGGCGTAAGTTTCAATTCTGAACGCCGGAAGCTCGGGGTCAATTGATTGCAAAACCTGACGTAATGTCTGGGTGGTTGCAACCACACTCGACTTCATTTGAATTGCCACTGTGACCTGACTGCGCGGCGATTGAGCGTAAGGTCTGAATATAGAAGGGCGTTTACCCGCATGTTCATTAGGAAGTCCTTGACTGGTGTGGGCAACAACACCCACAATTGTCAGCCAGTTTATTTGATTGGTTTCCTCATCAACTACGCGAATACGTTTGCCGATAGCATCTTGATTATTAAAGTGAGTTTTCACAAAACTATCGGTTACTATAATGGTACGCTTATCCAGAACATTATCACTTGAGTTAAAGTAACGACCTGATTTTAGTGCAACGCCAAGACTCTCTAATGAACCTGGTGTGATGACAATCGTATTGGCTTCAGGAAAACGGTTGTTTGCTTGATCGTATTCTTTACCTTCAATAGCAATGTTTTGAGACTCACTGCGCATTCCCGGCAAAGCAGAAGAAATCATAATGTTACCGATACTGTTTTCTCTTTCCAGGTTTGATTGCAGTGCTTGAATAAATTGAATCTGTTTTTCTGGTGTATCATACCGACTTTCGGTTAACAAAATTCTACCAGTTAAAGTATTGTCAATTTTAGCACCATATTCCGCATGAGTTTCCAGATAAGTTGCTACCATAATAACGCCGGCTGCAATTAATACGGTCATTGAAATAAAAATTTCGCTAATGACCAAGATGCGATTTAAACGGCCACTTTTTTTACTGAGTGCACCACGAGTGCCATCGCGTAGTACGGCATTAAAGTTACCGCCCGAATTTTTCCAGGCCGGTAATAATCCAGTTAATAAAATAGTTGAAATAACAAAAAGAAAAAATATCTTCATGGAGTAACCATCAATCCCTAGCTTCCACCAGAAATTGGGTTTATCAAACCAGAATGTTGCTAGTATTTTATCGGTGACTTCAAGTCCCCAAGCCGCAGCCAATAATCCTAAAATACCGCCAAATGTACAAATAATAATACTTTCCCAAAGCATCTGGCTGATAAGGCGAGAGCGGGGCGCGCCTAATGCAACACGAATGGCAGTTTCTTTGCCACGCTCAACGGCGCGTGACAACAACAGATTGCCTACGTTAATTGAGGCTAAAAATAAAATTAAAATAGCGATAATGTGCATTGAGTAAACGATCACAATTCCGTCACCAACAACGGTCATTGGTAGTGATGCGCTATATGCACCTAAATCAGTATTGGTTTTAGGGTAACGCTGTTCAAGGCGCTGCATGATTACTTTAAGTTGCTGGTTAACTTCTGCCAATGATTTTTCACTATTTAAATGGGCTAAACCATAAATGCTGGTGGCATTTTCACGAGCGGTTTGGCGGGTATCTTCGCGTAAAGGTAGCCACATATCGGCATTATTAGGGAAAAAATAATTCTGTGGCATTACCCCAATAATTCGATAGTTCTCTCCATTAATCGATAGCAGTTGGTCAATGACATTTGGATTGCCTCCATATTGATTCTGCCACATGTCGTAGCCAATTACGACCACTCGCTCTGCACCTTGCTGATTCTCTGATTGGGTAAATTCTCTCCCAAGAACCGGTTGGGTTCGAGTCAGTTTAAACAAATTTGGTTCGGCCGCGACCGCGTTATAGCGTCTGGCTCCGTCTCGTGCAGCGACATTTACATTTTTATTGGTGTAGGCGCTAAATTCAGTCAATCCTTTTACCTGAGTTCTAATCTCTTGATAGTCATGCAGGTTTATTGACAAACGTGCTTTTCTTTCCTTTTTGGAGCCACTGATTTGAACCAGCGTGTCGCCATCTTTAAAAGGTAATGCTTTAAATACCAATGGATTCATCATCGAGAATAAATACAAGGTAATTCCCATACCCGCTGCCATGACCAAAATGGTTAATATGCTAAACCCTGGGCGCTTAAACAACAAACGCAAGGCGTACTTTAAATCGCCCAAAAATATCATGCGATCGACTCCTGTTTGGGTTGTTGAGTTGCGCCTGTGAATACAGAAGTAACACTTTCTGCTTCGGCAGAAACGGATTTGTCGGCAACTACTCTGCCATCGAGTATTTCAATATTTCTTTCAGCACTTAAAGCTGAACGAGGATCATGGGTTACCATGCAAATGGTTGCACCCTCTGCATGTAATTTGTCGAGTAACTTCATTACTGCTTCGGCATTTTTTGAATCGAGGTTACCAGTTGGCTCATCCGCGAGTAAGATAGAAGGGTTTCCCGCAATGGCTCTGGCTACCGCTACTCGTTGTTGTTGACCACCTGAAAGCTGACTGGGAAAATGTTTTGCGCGATGAGCCATGTCGACTTTTTCAAGCGCATCTTGAACCATTTTTTTGCGTTCACTCTTCGTTAAGTTGTTGCGGTAAGTTAGTGGTAGTTCTACATTTTCCTCAACGTCGAGATCACTGATTAGGTTAAAAGATTGAAAAATAAATCCAATTTCCTGATTGCGAATGCGTGCGCGTTCACGCTTGGAAATATCTGATACATCGTGACCCGCAAGCATATATTTACCTTCTGATGAGGTATCAAGCAAACCAAGCAAAGAAAGAAGCGTCGATTTACCACAACCTGATGGTCCAGAAATTGAAACATATTCACCTTTTTTTATGGTGAATGAAATATCACTTAGTGCATGAGTTTCAACTTCTTCGGTATAAAAAATTTTTTTTAAATTTTCCAGTTTTATTAATGTTTCACTCATAGTGCTCTCTCCGCTCAGTGTTTATTTTATCTGCTAAATGATTTGGCATATTTAGTTAATTCGAAATTTGTTATAGGTTTCAAAACGAGTTGGATCTGAGGTGACAATTTTATCCCCAACTTCCAGTCCGGCAATGATTTGAATCTGGTTTACTGAACCATAGCCGACTTCAACCTCTATTCTCTCTGCGAAATTGCCACCTTCAGTTAATTTGTAGAAAGCCGCTTTGCTTTGGCTTTGGGCAAATAAAGGCCGCTCTACAAATAATGTATTGTCAATCTCAGTTATTTTAATTTCTCCATCAATGCTAAGGTCGGGACGTGCATCACTGGGTAATTGTTGAGTGAAGACTACATCAACCTGAACGTTGCCATTAATAACCGCCGGATCGACTCGCGAAACTTTTCCTTCTATTTTACTGTTGCGAGTATCTACAACCACTCGTTGCCCAATGGCAACGTCTCTGATTTGAAGTTCTGGAATTTGTAACTCAGCAATTAATGAATCCTGTCGGGCGAGCTTTGCCAAATTCGACCCCATCAAAATTCTTTGTCCTGCTTCTAGTGGTACTTCTAATACGGTACTATCCATTGTTGCTTTAACTTGTAAATTCTCGACTTGTTGAGCAATGCGCTCCGCGCGTTTTTCAATTTGGCTTAAGCGTGCTTTTCTTGCTTTATTTTGTGCAGCAAGATTTTCTTGCATCTTAGCTAGTTCTTTTTCACTGGAGTGCCAACGTTGTTCGGATTGATCCATTTCTACTCGTGCTTTTTGAAAGTCGAGTTTAGATACGGCACCAGTTTTAATTAACTCTTTACGCGCTTTATATTCATGCACACTTTTTTCGTAATCCAGCTTAGTATTTAAGACGGTTGATTGTTGTGTGAGTAATTCAGTTTCTTGGGCAACCTGAGCTGCTTTAAATTCTTCCCGCATTGCTTCAAGGTCCCACTTGGCTTCGGCGTATTGCTGTTCTAACTGTGGATTTGCCAACTCAACGATTAAATCGCCTTTTCTCACCAGATTGCCCGCTTTTAAGGCAATGCGTACTACTGTTGCATCAACATCTGCCGAAAGCCATTGAACATTATCTGGCACCAAAACGCCGCTGCCACGAACCGAAACGGTGTAGTTACCTCGCTGCACTTCACCGAACACTAGTGTCTCTCTCTCAACGCTAAAGTCCGCCTGATTCAAGTACCATAAATAACGTATCGCAAAAAGAACAGGAATAGCGATGAGTAATAAAATCACATACTGCTTTTGTTTAAACACTTTTTTATCTTTCTTTATAACAATATCCATTCTCTTTCCCAAAAAAAACATGAAGAGGCTAGCCAATAACCAGATGCTGTTAATAAGCAGAATGTATGCCAGATATGTAACTTATTGAAAAATATAGTTAGAATTCTTCTAAAGAGTTAAATTTCCCAATACCGGGATGAGGTTGATTAAGATGACGTTCCCGAATTTGGGATTTTCCTGAATATGGGATGTTCCTGAATATGGGATGTTCCTGAATATGGGATTTTCCTGAATATAGGATGTTCCCATACTCTTTTGCTAAGCAAAAATGAAATCGCATCGCTACATTCTGCCGAGTTTATAGAGTCAGCAAAAAATCTTGCCTGAATTGAATTGTTGGATAACTGCTAACTTTAAACCAATGTTTGATACTCACACATTGAGTTTGTTTAATCGATGACAAATAATCAAGATCAAAAGGGTTTGAATGAAAACAATTCGACTTAAATTCATTAGAATAAAAACGATTAGAATAAAAACGATTAGAATAAAAACGATTAGAATAAAAACGATTAGAGTAAAAACGATTAGAGTAAAAACGATTAGGATGAAAACGATTAGAATAAAAACGATTAGGATAAAATTATTAAAAAAGATTCGATCTAGATTGATTCGAGTGACAATTAAATAATCCGCAAAAGAGTCCGGTCTAAGTGCTTATAAAAATATTCGATACAACATGGTGGGGGAACGATATTTGTCTTAATGATTTTTGAACAATGATTTTCGATCAATGATTTTCGATCAATGTTTTTCGATCAATGTTTTTCGATTAGAGGTGTGTAAATTTTTGCTCATTGCTATTTTATGTTTTATTCAACCGAAAAGAATTTGAATTATAAGAATAGAGAAAATTAGCACTAATATAACTCCGTTTGAGGCTGGTTAGATAAATGGAATAATCTAAATGACTTACTTTTATACTGGTGGTTTGGCAACCATTTTGATCGAAAAACCGTTCTTTGATTGCCTTCTCTTGATTTTTCCTTTCGTTACGAAGGGAGTTTTAGGTGTTTTTTGAAGTGATTTTTTTTTGTTAAAAACAAACTGGCTTGTATCAGTAAATTCTAAACAATATTTTTTCAATTTGTATTTTAACTTGAACATGGGGTGTAAGGTTGCTAATGGATTTCTTTTTATGTTTCAATTCGGTGATGAAGTTAAAAAATATCATAGTCTTTGATTTTTCTGCTTGGCTTTTTGTGATAGTTTTTGTCTGATAATGTAGTTTTGAAAATTCAATGTCGAAACGCATCAAAAAAAATTGAACATTGACGCCAAGAATTCAAATTAATTAACTTGTAATTGAACTTGTTCGTTAATAATACGTCGAATGAATCCAACAAAGGAATTAACAATCATGAAGCTCGTTGAGAAGTTTTTAAAAAAAGCCGTTGAGCATTACTATACACAAGTTGTTGCTTGTCCAGAAAGTCGAGTCTGGTACCATAATCTTTATCAACAACTGGAGTCGGGTGGTGAAGTACCAGATTTGGATACCTGTCGAGGTAAACTAAATGATGAATGGATAGAGCCATTATTTGATAAACATCAAGATGATGAAAATCGTCATGCAGATATGTGGTTAACCTTACTTAAAAAACGAAATGCCTATCGACCCGAAGATATTCCACAATGGGCTAACACGGTTGCTGCCTTTTGTAATCGTGGCTGGCTTGCAACGGTTGACAAGTTGTCAAAAGATAAGCCAATTCATCAATCAGAGTTGATTACCATGTTTGCTGGAATACATGCATTAGAAAACCTGGCGATTGGACGTTTTCAATTGATGTCCGATTTACACCGAGAAATCGATCCGGAAATTTCAGAGTTACTCGATGTTGTCATTCGTGATGAAAAATTCCATCAGGCCTATACGCGTGAAGCTGTGTTGCGTTTAGGCAAGCGTCATAACTGCCTTGCGTTTGCTGAGCAATGTTTGGAAGAAGGTGTCGTGGCCTATCAAAAGTACGCATTATCATTAATGCCCAACTATGTTGATTACCTTGGTAAGAAGGGTAAAGGCGCGAACTTTTCAACTTGGTTCTTGATCCTAAACCAATTGCTAAAAGTTTATAAATTCTTCAAGCCACAATTAACCGAACCGCCAAAACCGCCAAAGCATATTGCTAAGAGTATCGAAAAAGTTGAACAGGAATATGCAGGTAATTTGCGCTTGCAAAGTGCATAATAGAAAAGAGTGAATAATAAAAAGGGTGAATAATATAAAGGGTGAATAAAGTATTCAACCACGATTAATTGATTCTAGCCGGGCGGGTAAACTCAACTTGTCTGGCTAGATGGTTTGATATGCATTACGAGCTTAAGGTGACCAATTGTTTCAGTATTTAAAAAAAAGCTGGCATCGATTTTACGAATGGGGAGTGACTCCGTCAGAATTACAACGCGAGTATCCATGTGATCTTGTTCAATCTCCACCGCAAACTGTTTATTTTAGAGGAATCGATATATCGACCAGTGTAGATAAGGTATTTCCCTGGTTATGCCAAATGCGTATTGCACCTTATAGTTATGATTGGCTGGATAATTTCGGTAAACAAAGTCCTCAATACTTAACTGAGTCACTTACTCAGCTTGAAGTAGGTCAAGTCTTTATGACCGGATTTAAACTGGTTAGTTTTCAACATAATCAACATGTCACTATTCGCAGTCGATTTGAATTAGACTGGTGGATGAAAGTCTTTGGTGATATTGTTGTCAGTTATTGTCTATTTCCCGTTGATGATAATCGTTGTCGTCTGATTGTTAAATTACGCCTGGCTTATCCAAAGGGATTTTTTTGGGGGCCTATGATGAAAGCGCTGTTACCTCCAGGGGATACTTTTATGATGCATAAACAGATATCTAATTTCAAAAAACTCGCTGAAAATTCCGATGGGTGAGTGTCTGGTGAACAGGCTTTTGGATAAATGAATTTCATTTAGAAAATTAGGTAGTTGGTGTTTTTTGATATGTCGTGTCTTTAAATAAGTAATAAGAGTTTCTCATGCGGATAGATGTTGTGCTATTAGTGGTGTTCTGCGTTATTTAATATCCCTTACTTGAACTTAATTTCCTGGAAATCAAATTGCTCGCGCTAAGATTTTATTTTTGAGCGCTGGCAATTGTTCTATTTGGTTTGTCTAATTTATGTTTTTCTTTTTTTGACTTTGTTAATTTTAGTTCGTAATAGTCTTGTTTTCTCGTTTTCTAATTATCTTGTGTTTTTAAATGTTTCAAAACCTATCGCCATTAACAAGACTGGTTGGTATTGGTTTTTAATGAAAACCTTCGCTGATTTTCTTTTTTTGTTTTCTTGTTTTCTTCTATTTTTATAGTGTTTTTGTTGAGGGGTGGTGTTTTTTTCTTTTTGCTTTTCTAGTAAAAAAATAACGAGACTAGTTGGTATTGGTTTTTAATAAAAATTGAATGTTGTTTTTTTTGATTTTTAATGTGATTGAAAGGTATATTTTTTAAGGCTAAATATAAGTGAAATAAATTTATGGGAGAATCAATTTTCAGTTTGGTTTTATGAATAAATTGTTTGATTGAAAACTAAAAAGCTAAAACAGGTTTTGTTTAAAAATCAATTTTGAAGTTTGAGTTAGGTTCTGTTTAGTTAAAGATTGAACTGATTAACATTTTGAAAATAACCTCTCTTGGTTTTTTTGATGGAAAGATAAAAAAGTATTGCTTGAGTTAATTTGGATCTGTAGTATCCGCTTAACATTTAAAAATTATTCCTTTAAAGAAATAATTTTGAATTTCAAGATTTTTAAAGTTTTGAATTGGTATTAAGGGTTGTTTGTGGAAGAGTTTAAAGTTAGTGTTGAACTGGGAATGAGTCAAGTTCGGTTAGGAGTGCTTGATGAGTTCGCAATGATGATTTTGTTCGGAAACTATCATAGCCAGTTTTTAACAAAGGATGTAAAAAATAATCCGAGCCAAATTAAAGATGGTAAAGGTAATATTTTATATCCTGCCTATTTTATGACGCATTTGCAGGTGCCAATCCAAAAAACTTTAAACCGTTATCAGTTATGGGATCGAATGGAACTGCAGGTTGATTGTAAGCGCTACGGCGATACGATTCTTGAGTCAAAATACCAAGCACAGTCTGCACTTGATACTGAAAAGTTTCCAATAACAATGAATGCCAATAGCTTGTTTATACTCGATCCAGCTATTTATCGTAGTCATAAAAAACAGGTCTCTGTACCTGATGCCAAAACCATTTCCGAAATGGAAAAGCTGGCTATGCCTCCTGAGTCAATCAGAGACGCCGCGCAAATTAGGACAAAAGAATTTGCCGATGCGAGCGCAATGAACATCGTTGCGCCGGTGTTTAAATATCGTCTTGAGTCTGGGCGAGACACCGATCCCGGGCATCCTCTGGTGTTTGCAAAGATGCCGGATATTATGGCAATGGGGGAGCGTGAGTTATTACGTTATTTTACTCAGCATCGAATTTCGGAAGAGGTGTTAGACTGCGTTTGTTTGCTGGAACGAAAAACTTTTTATTATGCCAATGCATTTGCAGGCAGTGAGTTGTCACTTTTCTCTAAATGTTTTGTTGAGCCGCTACAAAAATCTCTTTGGCCGGAAAATCCTCGCTTTAATTATCTTTGCCGAATCGTTTTTCAAACAGAAATGTATGATGCCGGGGAATTACTGGCAATATCACGTGCTGAAAAGGTAATTGTCTGTGAAATGAAAGATCAAATGCTAATGCAAGATATTAAACGGTTGTTCATTCGATAACAATAAATCCGTGAATAATTGTTTATAGACGCCCCATTAAATTACTAGATGATAAAACTGGAAAAATTATGAGTAATGCTTTTGAAGTTGTTAAAAATGCTATCGTTGCTATTCAAGAGCAACTTGGATATCAAAAAATTGAGGTGCAACCCTCGACTAATTTACTCAACGATTTAGGTTTCGCTTCCTTGGATATCGCACAGTTAGTTGCTATGTTGGAAAAAGAGCTTGGTGTTGATCCGTTTGCCAATGGGGCAACTTTGGATCAAGTAAATACCGTTGAAGAGATGGTAAAACTTTACGCCTAGTCTGCAATGTTGCGTTGTTGATGTCGAGGGTGAACCACTCAAAAGGTATAAATAATATGAATACTATCTTAGAAAGAATGGCTGAATTTGGTGATAAATGCTTTATCGTTCATCGTGGTGAACGCTATAGCTATCAACAAGCTCATCATGACGTTTCCAAGTGGCTTAAAAAATTACCCGAGCTTGGTATCAAATCTGGGGATGTTGTCTCGGTGATTGGACAGTTCTCACTGGATGTTACGGCATTACTCCTCGCTTTATTAGAAAACAAAAATATTATTGTCCCTATTGATGATGAGCTTCAGGAAGATATCGAGAAGCGTCATCAAGTTGCAGGTGTCCAATTTGCTTTTCGTTCGGGTATTCACAGTGGTGTTGAATATTCCGAAACCGGTTTCTACAGTGATCATGATTATTTACAGTCGCTACGTAAGGAACAAAAGGCAGGATTAATTTTATTTACTTCTGGAAGTACCGGAAATAGTAAAGCTGCAGTTCATCAATTTGACAAATTAATTGGTCGATACTTCAAATCTGATAAGCGTAAACCAATTAATGCGATGGTTTTTCTTAAATTCGATCACATTGGCGGTGTCTCGACCATGTTGTCAATTCTGATGAATGGCGGTTGCATGTTTTCAGTTGAAGACCGTTCTCCTGAATCGATTTGTCGACTAATTGAACGTGAGAAAATTCAAGTTTTACCAACCACACCTTCGTTTCTAAATATGTTGATTATGTCTCGTGCGTGGGAAAAATATGACCTCTCCAGTATTCGAGTGATTACCTATGGAACAGAACCCATGCCTGAGTCAACACTCAACTCGATGTCTAAATTCTTTCCCGATGTAATGTTGAAACAAACTTACGGGTTAACGGAATTAGGTATTTTTCCAACGCGTTCAAAGTCAAATACATCGACCTTTATGTCAATCAAAGAAGGCGATATTCAGATCAAAATTAAAGATGATATTTTATATGTCAAGTCTGATATGGCAATGCTTGGTTATTTAAATGCACCTTCACCATTTGATGAAGATGGTTGGTATAACACTGGTGATAAAGTAATTGTTGAGGATGGTTATACAAAAATATTGGGACGAGACAGTGAGATCATCAATGTTGGTGGCGAAAAAGTCTATCCATCTGAGGTTGAGAGTGTCTTGTTGGATATGCGCGGGGTAAAAAATGTTGTTGTTCAAGGTAAGAAAAACCCAATTACTGGACAAATAGTCAGCGCGGTATTTGAGCTAGAAGACGACGAGCTGATTTCAGATTTGGCAAGACGAGTTAGAGAGCACTGTCAGAATAAACTGGACGCATTCAAAATACCTCGAGAGGTTGCTATTGCTGACGGTGAGTTGGTTTCTGGTCGTTTCAAAAAGATTAGAAAGAATATTAAACAAAAAGAAACAGATAAAAGTGCTTAATGCTTAATAGCAAGTAAACAGAATTTTCGAATTAAGAGTGAACAAATAATGAGTAAACAGACTGTTATTATCAGTGGTGGAAGTTCGGGTCTTGGCTTGAGAATGAGCCAGCAATTATTAGCTGCGGGCTACTGTGTAAGAACTTTCAGCCGTAAAGCCAGTGCTCAAACTGAAAAGTTGCAGGCTGAGTATGGTGCTGATGGTCAGTATTCCTGGCGGGCGCTCGATACAACTGATCATCAAGGTGTAAAGCAGTTTGTTGATGCCATAGGAAAGCAAGATGAAAAAGTTGTCGGTTTGATTAACAACGCTGGCATTAATCTGGATCGACTATTAGCGACAACATCCGATGATGAAATGCATAAAGTTATTTCAGTAAATCTTGAATCATTAATGATATTAACACGAGCGGTCACTCGATTGATGCTGCAAACCGGTAATGCCTCCATTATTAATATGAGCAGTGTCATTGGTCATCGTGGCATCAAGGGGACTTCTGTTTATAGCGCTACCAAAGCAGGTGTTGTTGGGTTTACTAAAAGTCTAGCCCGTGAATTAGGTGCGCGCAATATTCGAGTTAATGCATTGCTACCTGGTTATATTGAAACCGATATGACAGTAAATATGGCCGAATCTAAAAAACAACAAATTATTCGTCGTACTCCGCTAGCTCGTTTCGGAGTTGCTGATGATATTGCAAATGTGGCTGAGTTTTTAATTTCTGAAAAATCTTCGTTTGTTACCGGACAAGTCATTGTGGTTGATGGTGGTTTAACATGCTAGCGACTTCGAATAGCCAAGATGTAATTAAAGATTCAATTAAACAGGTTTTTGGGCATTGTATGAATTTGTCTACGGAAACTATTACCGACGATGAATCATTTTTTTCATTAGGTTTAACTTCGTTGATTCATGCTGAGTTTCATAAACAGTTATGCCAATTATATGGCGATTTGTCTTCAACTGTTTTGTTTGAATATCCAAACTTCGAATTATTGGCAGAGCATATTTTTAATCGGATAAAAGATACAAAGGCGAATCAACCGGCTGCTTCGGCCAGTTAATCTAAAGCGAAAATGGTATAACGCATGAATTCGAATAGTCAAAATGATATTGCTGTTATTGGTATCGGGTGTCGATTCCCAGATGCTGATCGAGGTGATATTTTTTACCATAATCTCATTGAACAACGTGACTCGGTTACAGAAATTCCCAAAGAGCGCTGGGATGTACAAAGCTGGTATAGCAAAAATAAAGCAGATAATCGAATTGCCTCTATGTGGGGGGGCTTTATCAATGGTGTTGATCAATTTGATGCGCGATTCTTTAAAATTATTCCTAGTGAAGCAGAACAACTGGATCCCCAGCAGAAGTTATTTTTAACCTGTAGTTGGGAAGCCTTGGAAGATGCCGGATATGTCAGTAAAGCCAGTCATAAAAATTTGCAAGTTGGCGTTTATGCCGGTGTAACCTGGAATGAATTCTCACTGCTGGCAAACGAATATGGTTATTTAAATGATACCTATCGAGGCGCTGGATCGCTCTATTGGGGAATTCCCAATCGCGTATCCTACTTTTTTGACTTTAAAGGCCCAAGTATTTCTGTTGATACCGCATGTTCTTCCTCGCTTGTCGCAATTGATATTGCCATTCAGGGATTGCTGAATAATGATACCGATATGGCATTGGCTGGTGCGGTCAATCTTAATTTGCATCCGGCGAAGTATTTGTTTTTATCTAGCGCTAACTTCCTTTCTAGCGAAGGTAAGTGTCGCGGCTTTGGTGAAGGCGGTGATGGTTATGTTCCCAGTGAGGGAGTTGCCGTTATTGTTTTAAAACGGTTGCAGGATGCTGTCGCAAGTGGTGATCGGATTTATGGGGTGATTAAAGGCATAGCTACCAATCATGGTGGTAAGGCTACTGGTTATACTGTTCCCAATCCAATGGCTCATAAAGCGGTAATTGAAGCGGCATTAAATAAAGCCAAGGTAAAGGCTGACGAAATCAGCTATGTTGAGTGCCATGGTACCGGTACAGACTTAGGTGACCCGATAGAAATTGCCGGATTAAAACTGGCTTATCAACAATCAACGGACAAAAAACAGTTTTGCGCAATTGGCACCGTAAAATCGAATATTGGTCACTGTGAAGCAACTGCAGGTGTTGCCGGTTTAGTTAAGATTTTATATAGCATGCAGCACAAAATGCTACCTGCGACCTTACATGCTCAACAGCCGAATAAAAAAATTGACTTCGCCAATTCGCCATTTTACTTAGTTACTGAAAATCAAACCTGGCAAAATGAAGCGGGTGAGCTCATCGCAGGTTTAAGTTCATTTGGCGCTGGTGGAACTAACAGCCATTGCATTATTGCCTCTTATACAGCACCACAAGCTCATCAAATTCTACCAGCAGAGTTGATTGCTGAAATTATGCCGTTGGTTGTTCCTGTCTCTGCAACCAATGAAGAACGTGCAAAGGCTTACTGTCAGGAGTTACTGACGTTTTTAACTAACAGAAAAGTTAACCTCATTAACTTAAGTTATACCTTAACACGCCGCGAAAGCTTCGAGTACCGAGTAGCTTTTATTGTAAACACTCAGCAAGAGTTGCAAGCTCAGCTTCAAGCATTTCTGCAAAGTACCGGTTCGCAGCAAAAAGTTTTTTCCGAAAATTTACAAGAGCCAGTTCCGACACCTGTACAAAACTGGTTAGATAATTCAATAAGTGTGGCTGCATTACAACCGCAAAACTGCCCAGCTACTTTAATTGATTTGCCCAAGTATTGTTTTGAACCTAGACGTTCATGGTTGCATGAATATAGCGGGTTATATGAAAAAACACATAATGAGTCTGCGCATCAAATTATTTCGCGCATTCATCCATTGATTGATAGTAACTGCTCAAATGTGAATAAAGGTATTTTTAAAAAACGCCTGAGTCGAACGGAATATTATGTGGATGAACATTGGATTCAGGAGAATCCTGTATTACCTGGCGTCTGTCTCGTTGAAATGTCAATGTCTGCTGCGCGAATTTATCTAAATAATGAACAAGTCCAGGCGCATGATGTATGGTTTTTGGAGCCGGTTAACTTAAGAGAAAATGCCTTTATTGATTTACAAATTGAAGTGAGTCTGCAAGGTACAGATTATCGGTTTGAAGTTTTCTCACAAGCTGGTGAAGTAAAGCATGTTACTGGAAAAATTAAAACACCCAACCCAGCTATAGATAGTTCTGATGCTTTAGCAAAGACGGTTGAACCTAGTGAGCTAGCTACGTTAAAAGCTGCTTGCTCAAATCAGCTGACCGAAGAACAGATATACCAAAACTTTGGCATAACTCGCATTGTTCAGCTTGCTCGTTTTAAAGTTGTTAAAGATTATGTGTATAACGAAACCTTAGCGGTTGCTCGATTAAAACTGGATGACTGGTTTGTCGACAGTGATACTGATGGCTTTAATAATAGTTATGGGTTGAATCCTACTTTGCTTGATGGTGCGGTTCAAACCGCCATGAGTCATTTATTTATCCGTCAGGGTAAGCAGGGAACCGTATTACCATTTCAGATGGGCGCTTGTATTCGTTTTGCGCGTCTTCAACCTTTTGTTAACGTGATTGCACAACTTAAAAATGCTGAATCTAAAAAATATGACATCCAGATTATTGATGATAATGGCATTTGTTTGGCGAGAATTAACGATTTTGTTTTAAGGGTCTATCAAGATAAGTCGTTAGATAACAATGTACTTTTATTCAATCAGCAGCCGGTAGCGGTTGAAAAAATCAAGCAGAAAGATGCTAACAATGCCGCACCTGGACGACCAGTTTGCACCTTACTCACCAAAAGTGGGGAGTTCACTGATTTAAATACCCCCCAATACTGGCGAAAAATTATATGGGATGCTTCTCTCGATGAGAATTTAGAGAGTACATCGCGAGAGCTTATACAATGGCTTGAAAGCGCGGTTCATGCAACGCCACGTATTTTACTGACGATTGATGATTTGGCAACGCATCAAGTTGAAGCACTTGGTGACTTAAATTCAGCTTATCAAACAGTTATTGAATATCACGCTCAGCGTTTGTTTAATTTAGCCAAGTTATTGGCTGGCACAAATATTAACTGCGAAGTTATTGTGGTTGTTGCTGCGGGAACACCAGTTGCCAACCTGATTAGTCATGCTGTTAAAGCATTACTCATGACGCTGAATCAAGAAATGAATCGTGTACGTTATCGAATGCTTGATATCGAAACTGCGCAACTTGAAGAACCAATAGAGTCGATTTTACGTCAGGAATGTGAACAGCTGGCCAATCAGTTATATATTCGTTATGCCCGAGCGCAACGTTTTTATCTCGAGAACTCACCGGTAACAATTGAGTCGGCTAATCAGACTGACGTCAAACACTGGATTGTTACCGGAGCCGGAGGCGCATTGGGACAGTTAACCACTGAAATGCTTTTAAACAAGGGATATTCAGTGATTATGCTGGGACGTTCACCACAAAGTTCTGCGCATCAACAACGTTTTTCCGCCTATACCAAAAATGATGCAGCAGCGAGAGAGTGTTCAGCGGTTTATGTACAGTGTGATTTAACTCGAGAATCAAATCCACCTGAGGCACTGCAAAGTATACTTTCGAGTGATTCATGGCAACAGGCAAATATTGGTATCGTGCACTGTGCGGGTATCGTTGCTGACGCTACGATAATGAATAAAAACTGGCAAGGCTTTGCGAGTGTAATGCAAGCGAAGGTGAAGACCCTGTTTAATTTGTTCACCATGTTGGATTCAAACTTAATCAAGCAGTTAGTTTTATTTTCTTCGATTACTTCATTGATGGGAAATCGGGGACAGTCTGATTATGCTTTTGCCAACGGTTTACTCGATGGAATGCAACAACTTGTCGCGCAGTTTCATGCTCAACGCTCGATACAAAAAACTACGCAGGCATCGAATAGTTCCACCTTAAATGTTGCATGCTTGTGTTGGCCTTATTGGCAAGATGGCGGAATGAAAATTAGCGAAGAGCACTTGCCGGGTTATATTAATCACTTTTTAACGCATCCATTACCCAATGAAAATGGTATTGCATTACTTGAGCAGGCCATTACCGCCAAATCATTTCATGCGGGCGTTTTATACAGCAATACCAGTATTGATGTGTTGAATGGACGTATGGCACTTAAGCCTATGCCTGCTAGTGTAGAAGCCAAAACCTCGCGAGCTCAATCAGATTTGGAGCGAACAACGAATAATTCTGGGGCAGATGTCAGTTATGCAGAACAAGCTGAAAATGCTCAGGTTGCTAGCTTTGATGAAATTAAAAATTATCTATTCTGGTTGTTTGCCAGCAATTTAAAACTCGATTTGAATGATGATGATTTGGAATTGGAACTGTCTGATTTAGGACTCGACTCAATTGCTCAAATGGATTTGATTACTCAGATAGAAAAAGAAAATCGTTTTGGCAGTATTTCACAAACGCTGTTATTAGATTATCCAACATTAGCTAATCTGATCGAGTTTTTCCAACAAAACTATCCTTCAGCCAATTATGCTTTGGAGACTGCTGATGTTTGATGCAAATTGTGAAGTTGTAATTAGTGGTCTTGGTGTAAATGCCAGTATAGGTAACAACATTAATGAATTTTGGCAAAACTTGCTGGCCGGCGAGACGGGCTTAAAACATCAGGCAATGCTTGAAGAAAAGCAAACGCCATTTAAATTTGGTGGCTATATGGGAACTTTGTCCCCTGCCAGTGAATTAATGAGAGAAATTTTCTCGCAGCAAGACCGCGCTGTACAGTTAGCGCTTAATGCTGCAGCACAAGCAGTTGAAGATTCTTGCTTAGCTGACATTGATCCAGCCAAGCATACGGTCGCTGTTGTTATGGGAACAACCTGCGGTACGAATGATTCAATTGAACAAAATGCCTTCGATGAAGACTGGTTTAATTGCGATGACTTTGACGTACACAAAATGCAATTACATCAAAACGCATTCGCTCAATATGGACATGAAAAAATAGCCCATAGTATTTCTCAGGCTTTTAATTTTAATGGTCCATCGTATGTGGTTGGGACTGCTTGTGCGTCGGGCAATCATGCAATAGGTGAAGCCGTCAATCTCATTCGTTCAGGACAAGCCGATATTGTTTTATGTGGTGGTGCCGATGCATTCACTTTATTACCGACTTTTGGATTTTATGCCATGAAGTCTTTGGCAAGCGAAAAGTGTACGCCATTTCAGAAAGATCGGGAAGGTATGTTGCTGGGTGAGGGGGCTGGAATACTGGTACTTGAATCAAGACAAAGTGCGATTGCCAGAGGTTTAAAGCCTGAAGTTGGAGTGACGGCCTGGGCATTGAATTGTGATGCCAAAAATTTCGCGGCACCAATTGCTAGTGGTGAGCGCTGTGAAGAATTAATTAACCTGTGTCTCAATGAGGCATCACTTTCTCCTGCTGAAGTTGATTATATTAATGTTCATGGTACGGGAACAGAGCTAAACGACTTGATGGAAGCTCGTGGTATACATGGCGCTTTTGGTAATGAAGTGGCACGAATTAAAGTTAGCTCAATCAAAGGCGCAACTGGCCATACGCTGGGGGCGGCTGGCGCGCTCGATGGTGTCGCTTCGGTGTTATCTATTAGAAATAATTGTGTGCCACCCAACGCGCCAATTACCACAACAGATGAAAATATCGGCCTGGATATTCCTTGTGAGCCATTGCATATACCGGTTAATCGAGCCTTATCGATTTCGTTTGCTTTTGGTGGTTGTAATGTTGCTACATTATTTTCGCGTCTAGAAAACTAGGAAAATATTCGAAATGTCGACTAATAATCAATCTATACAAAACTCATTAGAAGCGATGAATGATCAAATTAGTATTGCCGGCATCGGCATTATTACACCGCATGGTGAAAATGTTACAGCAAATCACTCAGTGGTTAATGCCGGCAACGATGTTCCGCTGAAAGACACTATCGAAAACTTTAAACCGGCTGATTACTTCAAGCGACGTTATTTGCGTCCGTTAGATGATGTAACAATTCGTTCTATCGCAATGGTCACTGCCGCGATGAGGGATGCTGGTATTGCGCTAGAAGACTTACCAGCCGATCGCGTTGGACTGGTTTTGGGAAGTGTGTTTGCAGGAATTGGTTGCATTTTTGATTTTAAACAGACCTGCTTTGAAGGACGAGAAAATGACTACCTAGGTCTAAGCCCTTTATATTTTCCGGGTATTGTTTTCAATTCCATTTCTGGACAGCCAGCCATTGAATATGGTTTTACCGGTCCTAACGCAGTCATTAATGGTGGCTTCTCATCGGGCTTGCTCGCTGTAATTAAAGGGGCTGAGTATTTGTTGTCAGGTAAAGCCGATGTGGTTTTTGCCGGAGGTTCAGAAATGAATCATCCCTTTATTCAGAAAAAGCTGTTAGCCGATAAAGATCAGGATTATGTCAGGTTACAAGGTAAAAATTTCCACACAAGTGAAGCAACCTGTCTTTATTTATTACATCGAAAAGGTGATGAACGTTTTGCGGGACTTAAGCATTATGCTGATATTAGTGGCTGGCAGTATGGGTTTTGTCCAAATGGACTAAATGCTCAAGCTGTTTCTGGTGCGCTAAGTAAAGTGTTAAAACGCAGTGGTGCAGAAAAAATTGAAGCGGTTGTTTGTGATGCTGATGCCGACACGCCACTTGGTGCCATTGAGCAAGCGGGATTGGCACAAGCTTTCGAAACCACCCAACTGAACAATGACACTATAAAAAGTGACACTATAAAAAGTGACACTATGTTGTTGAATAATAAATCGGTATTCGGACACTCACTTGGTGCCAGCGGCAGTCTTAATTTGTATCAAGGACTAATGCATATCAATGATTTATCAAAAACTGAAAGAAATAACGCCGTGTTAATCAATTCGATTGATGCTGCTGGTAGTTATGCCTTTATGACATTACAAACGGGACAATAATCATGAGTGAAGAAAATCAATCAGCTTCAATTGCTTTTGTAAGCGGCGGCTCTCGCGGTATTGGTAGAGCTGTTGCCATTCAGTTAGCTAAAGACGGGTTTGATATTGCTTTTTGCTATCACAGTAATGTTGATGCAGCGAATGAAGTTAAACAACAAATTGAATCGCTGGGTAAAAAAGCTTATGTCGTTGCATGTGATGTGAGTGATTATGCCGCAGTGAAAAAAATGTTTGAAGAAATTGAAGAAAATTTTGGTGAAGTATCTGTGGTTGTAAATAATGCAGGCATTAATGCTGACTCACCTTTACCACTGATGGATCCTGAGAATTGGAATAAGGTGATTAATACTAATTTAAATAGCGTATTTAACGTTTGTCGATCTGCCGCCTTGTCTTTTATCCGACAAGCAAAAGGTTCTATCGTTAATTTGTCATCGGTATCTGGTGTTTATGGTAATCCAAGTCAAACCAATTATTCAGCGGCAAAGGCCGGAATTATCGGATTTTCAAAAGCTTTAGCGAAAGAAATGGGACGATATAACGTCAGGGTTAATGTTGTTGCACCTGGCTTAATTGAAACGGATATGACTAGTGGGATGACAGATAAAGCCAAAAAGCTGTTGGAGAAAAAAATATTGCTTAAACGAATTGGTAATGTTGAAGATATTGCTCATGCGGTTTCATTTTTATGTTCGGAAAAATCAAGTTATATGACCGGACAAATATTGCAAATTGATGGTGGAATTACCGTATAACTTGCTGGTAAAGATTTATTTAAATTTAAACGTAACTGGAGAATAAAATAATGGTCGCTATCAACGAAAAACACATTGAAGAGCTAAAAGAGCTGTTAACGGATGTTTTAGATTTGGAAGAAGAGTTTTCTAACACAGATCATTTTATGGAAGATTTGGGTTTGAGTTCGTTAATGGGTCTTGAAGTTATGGTTGCAATGGAAAAGGAATACGGCGTCAAGTTTAAGGAAGAAGATATCAAAAATTTAACAACGGTTGAAAATGTTTATAAAGCGCTGGTAGAGAAGAATGCAAACTTCGAATAATAGCCAGGTTAAAAGACCTTTTCCGGTTAACTTCGATTTTCAAATCGGTGAGTTCGATATTGCTGACTCAGCAATATCGGCGGAGCGGATGTTTGCTGATGATGTGTTGGTTTTTGAAGGACATTTTCCGCAAAATAAAATTTTGCCTGGTGTAATGATGATTGAGTATGTTTTGTTTTTGGGTGAAACCTATTTACGCGAAAAACAAATGAAGAATATATTGACGGAAATTCTAAGCGCTCGATTTTTATCACCAGTAACACCCGGTATGAAAGTCAACTGTCACTGTGAATTTGCCGAGAAAAAAGGTCAATTGTTGATGAAGGCAACCTTGTCATATGCGGAAACCATTTTTGCTCGAATAAAAGTCAGTTATGGGAGTGCTGTATGAATGCTTTTGATATAAGAAAAGCACTGCCTCATCGATATCCTTTTTTAATGGTTGATGCGGTGACGCTGTTAGAAGAAAACGTCAAGTGTATTGGTATTAAAAATATTACATTAAATGAACCTTGCTATCGACAGGTGACAGATGAAGCGAGTCAAGCTGACTTGCGCTATCCCATGTCATTGATTATTGAATCTTTTGCGCAAGTTGGTGCGTTACTTTGTATGCGTAGTCGAGAGTCAATCGATGTTGATGTCGATAATGTTATGTTAGCTGGTTCAGTATTGGGCGTGGCGGTAACCGAAAATGCTTATCCCGGCGATGTGCTGGAGCATCATGTTGAGATTGTCAAAGAATTACCTGATACCGTTGTTATTGGCGGCGCCGTAAAAGCAAGACGTCCAGGGCGAGATGAATTAGTGTCTATTGCAACAGTCGAGAGCGTTGTTATTGCGATTAGACCTAGCAAAGAGTTATTTGGTTAATAAGGTTGGATGTGTGATGAAAAAAGTCTTTATAACCGGTCTGGGAGTAATTTTTCCTGGCGGGGAAAATGTAGAACAACTTTGGCAGAAACTGCTCGGAGAACCCTATGACCCAGTCAAAGGCTTTGCGGAATTTTCTGATCGAATTAACAACCGTTATATTTTTAGCTGTAGCGATACTTTGCCTGAATTTGCTCAACCACAGACTACATCAGATAGCTTGAATCAAAAAGCGGTGGGGCGCTCTCATCAGTTAGCATTGGGTGCTGTTTATCAGGCAATTAAAGATGCGGCTTTGCAACCAACTGATTTAAGACTGGCTGGATTATCTGTTGGTACAACTATGGGTGATGAGTCTGCTTTAGAAGATTCACGAGAGACGCAAGCGGCCGCACAGCAAAAAATTGATACATCTGAAATGGATCACACAGAGGCTAATGCTTTATTACAATTTCCTTTTGAATTATCTGCAATGATTGCTGAGCAATTCAAATTATTCGGTCCTAACTTAACAATTAGTAATGCTTGTACTTCTGGCTTGTATGGTATTGATTTGGCGGCTGAGAAAATTCGAACGGGCGAAGCCGATATTATGTTGGCCGGTGGTGTTGAATCTTCATCACGAATTGTTTTGTCTTGTTTTAATCGTTTAGGTGCATTAGATGAAGGACAGTGTCGGCCATTTGATGAAGCGCGCAATGGTACTGTATTAGGTGAGGGCGCCGCTTTTGTTGTGCTTGAGTCAGCAGAAAGTGTTGAACGAAGACAAGCTACAACTTATGGCGAATATAAGGCATCAGGTTGGAGCTGTGATGCACATCAGCCAACTGCCCCAGAACCCAGTGGCGTACAAATAGAGCGCGCACTACTACAAGCATTAAACGATAGCGGCTTAAGGGCTGATGATATTGATTGCATATTACCTCATGGGACCGGCACGCCGCTAAATGATGCGCTTGAAGCACAGGTTTTGAATAAGATATTTGCATCGAATGAGAATAAGCCAGCAGTCACTGCCATTAAGTCTAGATTGGGTCATAGTGGTGGTGCGTCAGGGGCTTTTTCAGTATTAGTCGCTTGCTTGATGTTAAAGCATCAGTTGGTACCAACTACGGCACATTTGAAAAATCTCACTGATGGTTTTGCCCTGCCTATTCCAACCCAGCAGCCATTGCAACGTGATATCAATCAAGTTTTAGTTAATGCCTATGCATTTGGTGGAAATAATATTTCGGTAGTGGTAGGTCGATAATGAATATTTATATTGCAGGCGTTGCGCCAATGGTACCTGGTGTTAAATCAGTGGAAGATCTGGTTTTATATGAGCATCATCAAGTTGCAAATTTATCAAGAGAAAACTGGTTTGAGCCAAAGCTCGATTTAGGTGGGCGAGGCTATAAATATTTCTCTCTGGCAACTCAATATATGTTAGCCGCGATCAAAAAACTACCTGCTAATCGAGGTGAGTTTACTGATTCAATTGATGAGGTGAGTAAGGGAATTATTATAGGTAGTAACAGCTGTACTCGCCAAACACTTGATCAAATGGACGAAGCGATTTTAACCAGCGGTGCCGATGGAATTAACCCCATGTTGGCCCCAAACTTCTGTGCCAATGTTGGCACTGGTGCATTATCTATTAAAAATCGAGCAAAAGCTTTTAATATTACTTTGATGAATCCCATAACTGCCGGACTCGAAGCGATTATTCAGGCTAAGACGGCAATCATGACGGGACGAGCTACTTATGCGATTACTGGTAGTTGTGAAGAGGACAGTGAATTTTATTTGGCTAACCGTATTCCAGTAAGAACGACTGGCGGCGCTTGTGCTGTCGCTTTATCGGCATCAAAGGATGAAAATACGATTGCGCAAATCGGTAAAACCATAAGTCTGTTTTTACCACCAACTACCAGTAACCGAGATGATTTTCGTCAAATATTGCACGATGCATTGTCGCCAGTTTTAATGGGTAAAAATAAAATTAATATTGCTTTGTCACGCATTAATGAGCCTCACAGTAATGCGGTTAGTGAAATTTTATTGGATATATTTGCTGAGCTGGGAAATCCATTAACACGTGGATTAATTGATTCTCCGGAAATGAAGCTAGGCAGCCTTGATGCCGTTTTAAAACTGGCTCGTCGTTGCCATGACGAAGAAGATGGGTTGATTGTTGCAATTAGTCCTGCCGGTCAATTATCGATGATAGAAATTATCAAAAATGTTGGAGAAAAGAATGACGACTAAAAACAAGTGGTGTCTTATTTTAGGTGTATCAAGTGGAATCGGACAAGCTTGTGCCCGCTCATTAAGTGAAGCCGGATGGAATATTTTAGGCGTACACTTTGATATAGCTGAGCGAGAGCAGGAAATTAATGAACTCAAAAGTGCACTGGAAAAAAATAGTGAACGTGTTGTATTTTTTAATCGAAATGCAGATAGTAAAAAAGAGCGCTTGGCAATTGTTGAGGAAATAGCTGAAATTACCGGCGAGCAAGGTGTTGAGCTGATGTTGCACTCATTAGCATTTGGCACGCTGCTCCCTTTTATCAAAACGGAAAATGTCGAAGTGGTAATGCAGAAAAATCAGATGGACATGACGTTGTCGGTAATGGCGCACAGCCTGGTTTATTGGACACAGGATTTATGGGAGAAAAAATTATTGCCAAGAGGCGGAAAGATATTTGCCATGACCAGTGGCGGTAGTGTGATGTATTCACAAAATTATGGGGCAGTGTCGGCAGCAAAATGTGCGCTTGAGTCACACTGTAAACAGTTAGCAACCGAATTGGCTCCATTTGGCATTATGGTTAATGCGATTCGCGCAGGTGTGACTGATACCCCTTCACTGAAGAAAATACCCGAATTTAAAGCACTGATTCATCGTGCTGAGAGTTTTAATCCTCATGGGCGTTTGTCGACCCCTGAAGATATTGGTATTGCATTGCGCGACCTGAGCGAAATGCAGCATTCCTGGATGACCGGGAATGTCATAAATATTGATGGCGGTGAAATTCTTACCATCTAATCGATTCTCTTTAACTGAAAATAAAAATTTTCAAATTTTAACTTAACTAAAACTCAATAAGGAGGCAGTCATGTCTATTGAAGAAAGAAATGAAGAAATAAAAGAAATGGTTTGCGATATTTTAGAAATTGAAGAAGATGAAATAACAGAAACCAGTTTGTTCAAAGAAGATCACGATGCTGATTCATTACGTGCTATTGAAATTCTTGCTAGCTTGGAAAGAAATTTCAAAGCCAAGATTCCACAAGATGAATTGGTTCGTATGGTTAACTTAAAAGGAATTTATGAAGTTGTCGATCAATACGTCGAAGCTTAATAAATTCTTATAGTGATTGGTAAATTTCTTAGTAGATAAATTGATATGAAAACATCAGATAAACATCGAGTTGTAATTAGTGGGCTTGGCGTCGTGTCAAGTATCGGGATCGGTATAGAGGCTTATTTAAGTGCACTAAAAAATGGCTGCAATGGGGCATCTGTAGTTGAGTCGTTTGATACTGAGAAATTTCCCAGTCATATTGGTTGTGAAGTGAGCGGTTTTGATGCTAACCAGTATGAGATATCACTTGCCGAACAACCGGTTAATTTTGACGCCTTGGGGCGCAGCAGTCAAATGGCTGTGGTAGCGACACAGCAGGCGTTGTTGGATAGTGGTATTGATAAATCACTATTGTCAGAAAAAAATATAGACGTTGTGATTGGTACAACCGATGGCGAGTCGGCTGTATTTGATGAATATACGTTGGCTTATATTGAAAACAGTAATAAGAAAAATACGAACCTATTCCCTCGATTGCTTACCGCTGAAGCGATTCCAGATTCGATTGTCGATGTGTTCAATTTGAAAGGGGATTCGATGGTAATTGCGACCGCATGTTCTGCTGGCAATTACTCAATTGGTTATGCTTTTGACAAAATACAAAGTGGTGAAGCTGATTTTGTTATTTGTGGTGGGAGTGATGCACAGTGTCTCAAGAATTTTGGCGGTTTTTATCGCATTGGTGCTTTAGCGCCAGAGAGCTGTATGCCTTTTGATCTTAATCGCAAAGGTATTTTACCCGGTGAAGGTGCTGGTATTCTAATACTTGAATCTTTAGCAAGCGCCAAACAGCGTGGCGCAAAAATATACGCTGAAATTTTAGGTTATGGCGCCAGTTGTGATGGCCACCATGTTATGCAGCCAAATGAAGAAGGCATTGTTCAATGCAATCGAGATGCCTTAAGCCGTTGCAATATATCACCAGCGGAAATTGATTATATTTGCGCACATGGTACGGCAACTGCCATTAATGATGTGGTGGAAACTTCGGCAATGAAACAGATTTTTAATCATGATATGCCCCCAATGAGTTCTATAAAATCTATGCTTGGGCATACGATGGGAGCTGCCAGTGCTTTGTCGGCAATTGCTTGTACACTGGCGTTAAAAAATGAATTTATGCCACCGACAATACATTTTTCTGAGGCAGATCCTGAGTGTGCGATTGATTGCGTTGCTAATCAGTCTCGCGATGTAACGTTGAATGTTGTACAAAACAATGCCTTTGCTTTTGGCGGAAATAACGCAATTGTCCTGTTTAAACGCTTCGCCGAATCTATGGGAGATAACTAAAATGTCGATGTATATTTATGATTGGTCGGTGGTTTCTCCGTTGGCGGTCGGCAAAGAAAAGTTTATAGAAAAAATTAATCAACTATTTGTGCATAATGATTTGCAATTTGACGAAGCATTTAGGTTTGAGGCTTTTAATCGCAAAGATTACCTGGGTAAAAAAGGTGTGCGTAATATGGACGAGCTTGGTGCTTACGCGACTACTGCATCAAAGCTAATTGTTGATTCTCACTTACAAGCATTTGCTAATAAAAATGAAGTTGGTGTTATTTTAGGAACTGCTACAGGCAGCATTAAAAGTCAGGTAGATTTTATTCGTGATATTCACGAACAGGAAATGATTGAATGGATTAATCCTATTCAGTTTCCACAAACGGTAATGAATTGTGCTGCAGGGCAAGTTAGTATCTGGCATCAGTTTACTGGTGTTAATACAACAATTTCTGGTGGCTATCAATCTACCGTGTCGGCTTTTGAATATGCCGCTAATTGTTTTAAGAATACACGGGTTAAGCAACTTCTGGTGGGTGGTGTCGAAGAATATTCTGACTATTCGCAAGCTCTCTTACCCAAAGAAATTGCACACCAACAGGTTCTGGGTGAAGGGTGTGCACTGTTTTGGGTCGGTAACCAATCACAGTCTGCGACTGATACTCAATTATTGCTTAGCAAACGTTATGCATATTTTAATCGATTAGAGTCGAACGAGATAGTTGACAAGTTGGCTAAAGAAATTCATCGCATTCTTGATAATCATCGAATTGAGAGTCAATTGATTTCTCATATTTGTTTTAATCAATTTACTACACGAGAAAGTCAAATCGTTACACAGTTAAATCAAGCGTTAACAAATGGTAATGCAAAACAGGTTTGTTCGAATGATTATCTGGCTGATTGTTTATCAGCAACAAGTGGTCTGCAGTTAGCACTTTTACTTGCAGATAATAGTTACACCAAACAAGAAAACTCAATCGCGATATCGGTAACATTTGATCCGCGCGGAAGAGTCGGCTTGATTATTTTAAAAACTGGAGAACAACAATGAGTATTGGTATTACCGGCCTGGCGGTAAAGTGCTGTATTGGTAGCAATGCAGATGAATTTTATGATGCCCTTTGTCAGCATAAAGATGGCAATGCACCATTGAAATCATTTGATGCAAACAAATTCAACTCACAACATGCTTATGAAATTGATGATCGTGTTGATGGTGAAGATAGACCTTATCGTGCCAGTGAATGGTTGCAACAAGCAATTGAAGCGGCAATTGAGCAGTCTAATATTGATTTGTCCGGTAAACGCTGTGCAATTTTTGTTGGTACGGGACTTAGAGAGTTACGTTCTGTTGAACTATGGCATAACAAAAAGGTTCCGGTTACGCTTGACCGATTACATTTTGCTAAAGCAGTAACTGAAAATTTGCCTAAAGATATTCCAGTTTATACTTTCTGCAATGCCTGTTCTGCATCGAATTTTGCACTCGGTATGGCGAAGGACATGATTGAATCTGGCGAATTGGATTGCGCCATTGCCGCGGGTACTGATTCAATTACCGAAAGTATGTTTGGTTTACTGGATCGAGTTAATCCAATGAACCCACAAGTATTACGTAGTTTTAATCAGGATCGCCGTGGCGTGATAATGGGGGAAGGTGCTGCGGCAGTTGTTCTGGAAAAAGACCCAACCAGCAAACCTCAAGCCTGGTTAAAAGGAGTTGGCTTTTCTTGTGATGCTTATCAAGATACCGCACCAGAAGAAAATGGTCTGGTACGAGCGATGAATGATGCCAGCAAATGTTCAGGTGTTTCTGCCAATGAAATTGATGCTTTATTTGTTCACGGTACCGGCACTATTTTAAATGACGAAGTTGAGTTGGCAGCGACAGGTCAATACTTTGCTGATAGAACTCGTGATCTTTATGTGACTGGTGTTAAGCCAAACATCGGACACACATCAGGTGCATCGGGATTAATTAGTGTTATTACTGCAATTAAAAGTATGCAAAACAATCAAGTGCCACCTATTTTTGGGCTTTCTGATCCGATTGAAGGTGCACCACAAATTAAATTGCTGGCTGAAAACCTACCTGCTGAGTCGGTTAACAATGTACAAGTTAACGCATTTGGTTTTGGTGGCGTTAATGCTGTTGCTGTTGTTTCCAGGAGTTAATCATGTCACATAATCAATTAATTGGAATTACTGCGGTTGGTTGGGAAATTCCCGGCTGGAACAATCAAAATATTTTAGACGCATTAGATAGCAAAATTGCTTATGGCGAATTGGATCCTGCAGCCACTTTAGGTAAAAAGGGATTGCGTTATAAAGATGAAGCAACAAAGTTGGCACTTTGCGCCGTTAACAAAGCGCTCGAATCTTGTGGGTTATTAGAACTAGAAAAAGAACAGCGGGCAAATATTGGTATTATCGTTAGTTCTAATCTGGGCAACATGGATACGGTTTGTCAAGAGTCAGGCATTATTCATGACCAGCATGTTGATAGTACTAGTCCAATGAATTTACCGGTTGCATCAAGTAACGTAATTCCTTCAAGTATAGCTATTCGCTACGGTTTTAAAGGTGTTAATTTGATGCTGTGTAATGGCTCAACCTCTGGTGTTGATGCGATTAATATTGCCAGACAAATGCTAAAAGCTGGACGCGCCGAAAAAATGGTTGTTGTTGGTGTTGAGCCTGATAATGCAATTACTCGCCAATTGTTAAGTGAGTGTGATGCCGATAATGTCACAGGAAAATCAATTGAAACGGGGCTTTTGGCCGCCTGTTTGATTTTAGAGCCAGTTAATGCTGATGATGATAATGTTTTAGGTTTGGTTGGTGATTACCAATTTGCTCCATCTACAGAAAAACTGGCACAAACTTTCAGTAAACCTGATGTGTGGTTTACACCTTCACAATCTTCTTCTCGCAGTGAAAAAGCCGTTGCACAATTAAAGGCTGATGCGTTTGCTGATATCGAGTGTATTGATGTGTCAGCTAACTCGGGAGAGTTATATGGTGCGTTGGGTGTTTATCAAGCTTTGGTCGCTCTGACTTATTTAAGACAAAATGATCAACAACAAGCATTAATCAGTAACGGCCTGACATTTGGTGATGGTGTATCTTCGTTACAGCTAAGTTTAAATGGTTAGGCTTAAACCGCTCAGATTGAGCATGATGAAGCGGAGATAAGTCGGTTAGCTGATTTGTCTAAGTGTTAAGAATTTTTGGGACAATTTAGTCGATAAATTTAATTGTTAAATTAAGGTAAATAAAATGAATAAATTATTAGAGGCAGAAGTGATTGACAGCAAAGTATTTGAAACTTTACTGTCAAGAGACAATGTTAAAACTTTCCAAATGTATCCACGTTTTGAAGGCTGTAACATTAATACTTACATTGGTTTTAAGCATGTAATGTACTTATCTGAAGAAGCGGTTATTCAATATTATCGTGAGCATGGCGTTATTCCGCGTCGTTTATATGAAGATCATGGTATTTGTTTTGATCTGGTTGATCATAATATTCGCATTTTACACGGTTTGAAATTAGATGATTTAGTGGATATTGAAGTTCAACCTAAGAAAACTGAAAATAAAGAAATGGTTTTTGCTTTCAGAATGTTTGTTGATCGTGATGGTAAAAAAATTAAAGCGGCAACAGGTACTATTGCGGTGATGTTTAAACAGCATGATGGGGTTACTGATTTTGAACAAGCTCCCGATTTTGTTCAACCTTTCATCGTTTCTAAACTGGATCGTACTGGACGTTTTCAAGCGCCTCGTGAGCCATTATTTGATCCTTCTGCGGGACGAGGTGAAGTTAATCCTGATGACTCATTGATTTCTCAAGTTTACAAGCCAGAAGATAATGTTTTTGTTTGGAAATGGCACATTCCATACATTTATTGTCACTACACCAAGTTCATGCAAATGTCTGGTTATGTGAGAATTATGGAAGAAGTGGCTGACTTGTTCTGGGCTGATCGTGGTATTTCTATTTATACCTATTTAGATACTCGTCAATGGATTCCTGTTGTTCCTTCTGCCAAAATCACAATGCTTCAAGATGCGATTATGGAGGAGACTATTTATACTGTTTTCCGTATGGATTATATTTTCCGTGAATCAACTTACACCCATATTATGGATTGCTATGTTGAGCGTGATGGTAACTTGGTACATGTTGCCACTGGTGAAATCAGTCATGGTTATGCAAAAAATGTTAGCCGTAAAGAGTGGAAACTGGTGACATTTGATGATGTAACGATGGATGCATTAAACAACGTCAATAAAAAATAAAATCATTGAAATGAAAAAAAAGTGTCGATTTTATTTTCACTTTCGCAGCCCCTACTCATGGGTGGGGGCCTGTTGGCTTGAAAAAGTGAAACCGCTAGAGATTGAGTATATTCCCTTTTGGGAATTAGACGATGATTCACGCAGTTTGTTATCTGACGAGGGGGGCGAACATTACTATACCCCGATGTCAAAAGCCAAGCATCTATATATTCTGCAGGATATTAAGCGTATCACCGGTAAGTTGGAACTCGATCTTAAATGGCCCCCATCACCTGATAATCAACATTGGGAAATACCCCATTTGGCATATATTTATGCGCGGCGTGAAGGTAAGGCAAAATTATTTTTTGATAAAATTCATCAAACTCGCTGGAATCAAGGAAAGGATATTTGTGATGTGACTGTTATTGCAGAAGTTGCCAAGGCATGTGGACTAGATCCTATTGCGACACAAAATGCCTACTTAGATGAATCTATTCGAGAGGAATCGGTTGGTGAAATGATGAAAGCTTATGAAGATGGCGTCTTTGGCATTCCATTTTTTGTTCACGGATTTAATAAGTTTTGGGGAATTGATCGTTTTGAACTGTTTATTCGTTCACTACAAGGTAAACTACCCGAAGTCACCAATGATTCGGCGTCATTTTTGCCATATTATGAAACGGATCACCCTGGAGGCTGTGGCTAAAAAGTTATAATTGCTTTTTATTAAATCTATGCTTACTGATTTTGTCATTGAAGGTCATTGATAAGAGGGGGACAAATTAATGGTTTGGTTAATACTAGGGATTTTGGTATTGCCCTGGATTTCGTGTATTTTGTTTGGTTTCTTTTTGGCTTATAAGCTTTATCATCCTTATACTAAGCCTCGCGGTAAAAAGTATAAAAAAGTACATGATATTCAAAAATTTCGTATCCCCTCAAAGTCCAATGTTGAATTGGATAGTTTGTATCTTGAAGCTGAAGGTGCCGAGCATCTGGTTTTAATTACTCATGAAATAGGCTCATTTAAAGAAAGCAAATTAAAGATTGCACAGCGCTTGGTGAGTGAAGGCTTTAGTGTTTTATTGTTTGATTTGCGTAATCACGGTGGTAGTAGTAAAGATCGCGCTTGGTGGCCAATGAGTGAACGATTTACCGATGATATTGAGTCCGCACTTAACTTTGCACGTGGAAAGTTTCCGCAAATTAATACTTTAAGTTTATACAGTTTTTCTTTTTCGACTTTTCCGACCTTATACATTATTAACCGTGACTTAAAGCAACCCTGTAATATTATTCTTGATAGTGGGCCAAGTCATCAGGTTGAAGGTTTGTACGGAAAGTTTTTGGATGCCTTAGGGCGTGATTTAGGTATGGTGCCAGGTATTTTTCGGTTTAAGTTGTTTTATCCATTGGTTAAATGGAGTTTTCAATATTTCGGTTTAAAAATGCTGGCAACTACCTGGCCACCGGATTTTTCTAAAATTCAAAGTAAAGTTTTGTTTATTACTAATGACAGCGACCCTATTTTTCCGGAAGGTGACATCTTAAAAGTGGCTGAAAATATCCAAGACAAGCAAGTGGTGTTGTATCAAAACTCAACACACTTACAAGCTTATCGGCTTGAGCCAGAGCACTATGAAAATAAGTTGGTTAAATTTTTAACACAAACAGAATGATAAACTGAATCTCGAGTTAATGTATTATGAAGTTATTAGTCGACGGTGGTGAACTGTATTACGAAGTCTATGGTGAAGGCGAAACAATTGTATTTTTAAATGGTTTTGCTTCGGGTATTAGTAATTGGTATCCGGTCATCAAGGATTTAAAACAAAGCTATCGATGTGTGTTATTTGATTATTTAGGAACTGGCGATAGTCAGTGTCATACCGACTATCAGTTTAGTCTGGATGCTTACGCTAACGATATTAACCAGTTAATAGAATCCTTAGATGCAGAAAAAGTTCATTTAGTTGGTTATTCAATGGGAGGCTGGTTAGCCCAATATTATTCACGTCAATTTTCTGAAAAAGTGGTTAGCTTGAGTTTGATCAATTCTAGTTCTCGAATATTTGCCCGTCAAAACTGGATTATTTCGCACTTTATTGATGTACTGCGAGATTCTGACATTGAGGTTTTTGGAAAGTTGATGTTTGTCAGTTATTATTCACCTGAATTTTTTGAGAAAAATGAAGCGCATTTGGATCGATTGAAAAAACTGGCTGTTTTGACTTTTGAAAAACAATCACGTAAGAATTGGGAAAGTGTCTTACATAGTTGTTTGCCGTTTAATGGTGAATCTCACTTATCAACACTTGATATTCCGGTATTATGCATTTCTGGCGAAACGGATGTGTTGTGTCCCAAGCATACTGCAGAACGTTTTAAACAGCTGGTTAAAAATATAACGGCAATTGAATTTCCTTCTGTTGGTCATGCCATTCCGATGGAACAATTTAAGTTATTAAAAATAGAGCTAGAACGATTTATCACCAACTTGAATTAATTATACAAATTTATTTTATATTTTTGAGATATTTTTAAAAGAGCTTCAGCTCTTTTTTTATTGATTGTAGTTTTTGAGAATCAGTGCGCTTTTTCTTTTAAGTAGATACACCTCAATGTCACTAAACTGGCACATAGTAGATGAAGAAAATTTGCTATCTTCGTTTATTCATCTAATCACCAAAAATTTAATAATAACTGACAGCTTGTGATTGTTAATTGAGCTATTTTCTCGGTAAATAAAATAGTATAGCGATTTTGATTATCCAGCTGAAAACTGATTCGAAAGGAAGACTAATGAGCGCACAGCGTAGTTTATCAGATAAATTATTCAATAGTGTTTTATTAAAAACTATTATTGTTTTTACGATTTCATCCTTACCAATATGGGCCGATGCCGCTTCACCTGCGCAGTCGGAATTGTATTCCAAGCACATAGCAACACCGGCAAAGGCGATGCAAGCACAACGCCTGAGCCCTCCCTCAGAGTTGGGTATTTTTAGTCACTCGAGTGTTATTCCTGTATACGAAAATGATATTCAATCTGTTGAAAATGGGTTAACAAGTCAACAGGGGGTAATCGAAAAACAGATTTTTGTCGATAATGCAAAAACAGCTTCGATTGTATTTTTATCTCCTCAGGTTAAAGCATGGGATTTCACGCTTCAGTCTCCTGATAATCGTGTCATTAACAGTGAGTCTCATCCTTCACTAGTGAGGTTTTCTGAGAATATTCAGGTGGGACAGCAAGCGTTTCCCGGTGTTGAGTTACAGTTAGATAATCCCGCAGTGGGTCAGTGGAATGTTCGATTTACGGCAAAAGCTTCAACTAAAGCTAATCAAGCTGGCGCACTTATCGGTTATTTAATGGTAAAAGGGGATTCTGGTTATCAACTTTATTCTTATGTCGATCAACAGGTGTTGGTTAAGCAGGCGCAAGCTAATCTGGTTGCTTATACGGTTAAAACCTCTTCAGCAAATGTAACGGTAGAAAATTTTAGAGCTGAAAAGCTGCAAGCGCCGGTGCTTAAACAATCGGTACAACATGTTACTGCAACCATTACCAGTCCAACAAAGAAGGTTTACCAATTAAGCTTGAATGACAAGGGTGTTAATGGCGATAAGGTTGCGGGTGATGGCCAATATTCGGTAGAGCTGCCGACCGATGAGGCAGGCGTTTATACCAGTCAAGTTCAATTAACGGGAGTGAGAGACGATGGCTTATCTTTTTCTCGAACTACAACCGATTTATATGTGGTAGAGAAAAACACGATTGAATTATCGAATGCAGCAGCACAGTTATTGTTTCTGTCAGAAGAGCGTGGACAGATTCGCCTAACCACTGAGCTGAAAGAGGCAGTTGACAATGTGTTCTTAGGGGCTGAAATTTGGGTAGCAACGGAGGGCGGCGAGCAAAAGCCCGTTACTTGGATTGGTGGCAATGTCGCGGTACAACAGGATGAACAAGGTAGTTTTGTGCAGTTGTCTTTTGATTGGCGTTGGTTACAACGAGATTACTTTAAGACAAATACAACACAAATCTGGCTGAAAAACGTTCGCTTGCAGTCAATTGACTCTTATGTACCGCTTTCTGTTGTTGAGCAAATCCCACTGTTAATGCCTGCCTCACTCGCCAAACAACTGGCCAGCCAGACTAATATTCGTCTAGCGGGGGGCACCGCACAAGAGGTGACTCAGGCAATGTTAATGGGCAGCATGCCAACCAAATTACAAGTGAGCAATGCCGCGGTTTCAAAGTTGGTATTGGTGCATGGCTATTGTTCAGGACAGGTATGGAATGCAGGTCAATTTACTAATGCGGTTGAGTTTAAAGACTATAAACAAAATCGTAGTCACAGCCAGTTTGCTCAAAAGTTAAAAGACTTTACCCAAGGCTATGATACCTTTGGCGTGATAGCCCATAGTCAGGGTGGGGCAGCAGCGCTAGAGCTCTATGCAAAATATTGGACTGGTCTTGACAAATCAACGAATGGACGTCGTATTCAGTCTGTTGGCACGCCTTATCAGGGAACTGCGCTGGCAGGTATGGCCGCTGTGCTTGGTGAGTTGTTCGGGGTAGGGTGTGGAACCAATGATAACCTGACGTATAACGGTGCATCAAACTGGTTATCGACCATTCCTAATTGGGCCAGAGCTGATGTTGATTATTATACCACTTCTTTTAATACTCGCTGGTGGGCATACGATTATTGTCATCTGGCAACAGATTTATTATTAGATGATCCAGAAGACGGTACCACTGAAAAATGGGCTGGCCAGCTTTCGGGTGCGGTTAACAAAGGCCACAAAAAAGGGTGGTGTCATACAACGGGTATGCGAGATACCGCACAGTATAAAGATAGTAGTCGTAACAGTAGTATGAATTCTCGCGCTGCACGATAGGTTTATTAACGGTTTTATCACTTTTTTTGACTTTTTATTGACCAAAATATGAGGCGTACCTGTTTGATTTGACTGGTACGCTCGATTTTTAGTCAAAAAATTGTAGCTAAATAGAAAAAAGTTATTCTAAATCGCAATGTTCGGGTTGAAATATCATTAAATTTATGAAATTGGTACTTTTCACATTTCCCTATTGTGTTTTATTTATTGTATGATGGAGTGGAATCAAGGGAGGCTTTGATTTAAATCAATAAAATAAATTAAAAAATAATAGTAACAATAAATAAAATCAAAATAGGACCACATAATGATAACTGAAAATAAAGTAGCAAGTTTCAGTGATCGGTTATTTAACAGTGCAATGTTTAAAACCCTAGTGGTTTTTTCATTGTCCTTACTACCGATTCTGATCGAGTTTAGTTCCTAAATCTAACTTTGAACAAACAGAAGCTCTTCTTGGTTTCTGTTTGTTTTTCACTTTCTTTTCGACATTCCCACCTTCAATTGCAAATTTAAAATTACTCTCAATTAATTATCTCAATTTGATACTTTTAAAGTTAAATGACGATATGATGTAGTTGGCCGACTTTTGGCAGTGCGCTCTTTAAAATGATTTCAATGGCGAGTAGAATACGCCGCTATTTTAAATGGAACCCCTTTATTGTTTATGCAAAAAGTGCGAGTAGCGGTAATCTATAATGCACAAAGTCAGGATGGTCTGGCGTTGGCTGTTATCAGGTGTCTCGAAAGAGCAAAAAAATATGAAATCTTCGTTATCGGCGAAAGTAAAAAAACAAATTTGTCGCTTTCTCGTGGTGTAAATATTATTAATGCCGATTTAAATTTTGAACAGCCTGATCAAGTTATTCAACAATTAATACAGTTGAACCTTCAAATTAAAATCGATCTGTTATTACCAATTTGTGAAAAATCAATTGTATTTTGTGAAACACAAAAGCAGCAGCTTGATCAGTTTGTAAAGCTGGTTCATACACCCCCCTTGGCATCACTGGATATTGCGTTAAATAAATCGGTGTTAGCTCAATATTGTGTTAACAATCATATTTCTGTTCCGTCGCTTGTTAATCCACACAATTACCAAGGAAAATTCCCGCTTATTGCCAAGCCGGTTAGTGGACAATCGGGAGGCAATGGAATTGTCAGCTTACATAATAGTCAGCAGTTAAATGACCACTTAGCTACGGTCGGGGAGTGTTCTGCTGATTATTTATACCAAGAAAAAATTGCGGGTGTCGATATTGATATTTCGGTTTTATGTCTGAACGGTGAGATAAAAGCCTATACAATTCAACAGCAGGTTGGTGAGAAAGATGAACCTTATTTACCTCCACAGTCAATTCGTTTCGTAGAAAATCAAAAACTATTCAATATGACTCAAGACTTGATGCAAAAACTAAATTGGTCGGGAATTGCACATATAGATTGTATTTTAGATACCCATACTCAGGATATTTATATTTTAGAAATTAATTCGCGTTATTGGCAAAGCTTGCTGGCTTCTCATTTAGCCGGCGTTAACTTTGTTGATATGGCATGTCAAATGGCGTTAGGTAACGCGGTACACTTTAATGGGTTTACGCCGATAACCTTTGGTCCGATTAAAGTGCCATTAAAAAAGTTGCTGGATAAAAATTATAAAACCATGTTGCCAATAATTACGCGCGATTGGCGACCCATTTTTGCACGCTTGTTAAGTCGTTTTCATTAATCAAGTTGTTTTTATTAATTACGCTGCTTGTTTGATTTGCAAGTCGCAACCGCAGTCACTTAACTCAGGTTGCGCCAAGCAGAATGATTATTCAAGTATAATGCGCATTGATAAATCCATCGCTTCAATATTTTTAGTCAAGGCTCCGACCGAAATAAAGTCGACGCCAGTTTCAGCAATTTTGGCGATTGTAGAAAGCGAAATGTTACCTGAGGCTTCGAGCTTTGCCTGGTTACTGTGTTGGTTACGTATTTGAATGGCGGCTTGCATATCTGACAAACTGAAATTATCCAGCATGATAACTTGAGCTTTGCCATTAAGTGCTTGACTGAGTTCTTCGAGATTTTCCACCTCAATTTCTAGTAGTTTATCAGGATGATTATTAATTGCTGTGGCGAGTGCAGCTTGAATACCACCACAGGCCATAATATGATTTTCTTTGATTAAATAAGCATCTGACAGTCCTAGACGATGATTGGTACCACCACCACAACTGACGGCATATTTTTGTCCAAAGCGCATACCCGGAATTGTTTTGCGGGTATCGAGGAGTTGGCATTGAGTATGGCTGATTTGCTGTAAATATTGTGCCGTACGTGTTGCTGTTGCCGAAAGGGTTTGCAAAAAGTTCATCGCACTGCGTTCGCCAGTTAACAGGCTTCGGGCATTACCTTTAAGAGTGCAAAGTGTCTGATTAGCAGAAATAGGGTCGCCATCTTTAACGCGATGACCGGTTGCCGTCTGCCAGCTAATTGATACATCGTTGCCAAGCAGTTCAAATACCTGTTCGACCCACGCGGTTCCACATAAAATGCCTGCTTCTCTGGAAATTAAAGTAGCCGTTGCGGTGGTTGCTGGTGAAATTAACTCAGCGGTAATATCTGGATTGCCTTCACCAGCCAAATCTTCAGTCAGCGCAATATGGCACATTTGTTTAATTTCATGGGTCAGCAGTTGCTGAAATTGTGCAGCATTCAATGGATTTTTCCACCTGTTAAAAAAATAGCAGGCTATTTTAACAGCTAGTGGTTTTGTCGCAAGATGAGTTGTTGACCTTTTTGAGCAAAATCAAGTTGTTTAAGTACGCTCATACCCAGTAAAACTTCTTTGCCGCGCATGTTTGGTATAATTGAAGCCTGAACGTTATACAAAGTGATATCGCCGATATCCAGTCGGCGAATTTCAGTTTGAAAAGCCTGGGCTGTGCCATTGGCTGTTTCCGCATACATGCTCCGTCCGCTAATCAATCCTAATTGCTGTTGTAATTCGCCTGGCACAGCAACGCTAGTCGCTCCGGTGTCAACAATAAACGTTACCGGTTTTTGGTTGATTAATCCCGCGCTAACATAATGACCGGCTCGATTGGCTTTTAGTACGACTTCTGTCGCCCCAGAAACACGATGACTGACTGGCGATGTATTCGGGTTGATCTGCTTTTGTTCCCACATGCCAAAAATCCAGGTTGCCAGTAAAATGGCAAATCCCCAGGCAATAAACATCATATTACGGCCAATTTTTTCAGTACTGTTTGGCTGATGGTTGGCTTCATCATTAGGATGTTCTGGCGGTTGATTAGATTGATAAGACATAAATACTCATTTTATTAAATTGTCACGAGATCTTAATTGTTTAAATCTGTTTAATTTCCTATTATGATAAGTACTCGAAAATAACTCAACCCCTATAATTTGTAGTGTTATTTGGTATTGTTATTCGGTTGCGTTAGTTACTTTACTTTTAATTTGTAAATTTTTTATATTATTTTTGTGATGAATCTGTCGCGCCATTATAACTAAAATTTGCTGACAATTCTTCGACGAACTCGTCGAAAATTTATCCTGTGTTTTAAGTAACACTTAATGATAAATTGAGTAACAGGTCACATAGTATTCAAAATAATTGGACTATATTGAATTGGAGTGTCCCAGTTGTCAGTTTTGAGTCATCACTCAAATCTTATCTTATTCAGAGGTAAGCGTTGTGGGTAACAAAAGCCACATATTAGACTTTTCGTCTAAATCAAAATCTGTTGCTGCTAAGCGAAAGGTTAGTCGTCCTTTACCCGTTTTAGTAGAGAAAGCACGTTCAATTTGCTGTCAGGCTTTAGATAAAAGCTTGCAGGGGATGTTCGAGCAAGCGGACGATTGCCTGTTTGATATGTCTGACAGTGGTTATAATAACGCTCATTTTGATGCGATGCGTATGTTGCGCATGAAAAAAGATCGCATTATTCGAAATTTTCATGAGCAAATTGAACATTCGTTTAGTCAAAATCTTGGCAAAATACAACACAGCGAAGACTTGTATGGTGATGATTCTTTGTCATTTGAAAATATCGCTTTAGTAGATGATAGTGATTTGGAGGAAGGCATTGCTATCGATAGTATCGTCAAAAAGGCTCGCAATACAAATAACGAAGCACTTGAACAAATCCGTACTCGCTTAGATACAATTGTTACCTCACATTCTGTGACGCAGGAAAATAATCCATTTGAACCGGCGTTTATTTGTGACGCATTTAAATCCGCAACCGCTACCCTTGAAATGGGAATTGAATCGCTGCTTGTTATTTATAAATTATTTGAGCGAGTTGTCGTGGTTGAATTGCCTGATGTTTATCATCAAGTAAATCAATTTTTTATTGATAAAGGTGTGCTACCTGAATTAAAGAGCTCGCGAAAACCGATTCAGAAAAAAAGCAGCTCGCCACATCATTCCTATATGGAACGAGCGGTAAATGATGAGTCTGATGTTCATTCGGCTAACGTTGAAAAAAGTGCAGGAGAGCAGGTATTATCTTTAATGCAAAACTTGCTCGCAGGCGCACGTAGTTCATCGATTACTAGTGTCGCGAGTAGTCAATCTGCGGCAAACCAATCTACTAATAGCCAATTACCAGAAATTGGTAATAACGAATTGCTGGCAGCTCTCACTCAACTACAACTTGATGCACCTCAGGTCGGTAGTGGCAAAGTCAATATACGCCATCAATTAGACAATCAACTGTCAGATATTTCATCAAATCTTGAAAATACACAACTCGGGCAATTCAATGAGGATATGATTGATATTGTTTCCATGTTGTTTGATTTTATTTTAGATGATAAAAATTTACATGTTGAAATCAAATCAATTTTAGCGCGGTTGCAAATTCCGATGCTTAAAGTGGGCTTGGTTGATAGAAACTTTTTCTCGAATAAAAACCATAGTGCGCGAATTTTACTAAATGAAATTGCTCGTGCTGGTATTTCGTGGGATCCCAGTGATGTCGAAGCGCATCGCATGAGAGATAAGATACAGGCAATTTGTGAAGAAATCATTAATAACTTTGACGACGACATTTCTATATTTGAAATGTTATTAGATGATTTTCGCGAGTTTCAATCAAAAATTCAAAAGCGTGCCGATATTTTTGAGCGTCGCACTCGAGAAGCTGAAGAAGGTAAAGCAAAAGCTGAAAGTGCCAGAGGAATTGTTAATTCTGAGCTGGAAAAAATTTGCCGAGGTCGTCATGTACCTGAAGCCGCCCGCTTACTTCTTAAAAATGTCTGGGTTAATGTTCTGTTTTTAGAAAGACTTAAAGATAATGATGAGGGTTGGGAAAAAGCCCGAAAAATAGCACAGTTATTGATTTGGAGTGTACAACCAGTTGAGTCTGCCCAAGGGCTCGAAAAATTAATTAGTCGAATTCCCATTTTGATCAAAAATCTGCGTAAAGGGTTTGATATTGTTTCATTGTCGCCAATCGATGCAACTCATTTTTTAGAAGAACTTGAAGATACTCATCGACGAATCATTAAACGAGCACAGGAAATTATTGAAGCCGGTAGTAAAGAAGAAATTTTGCGTCTGGAACCAGCGCCGTTAATTCCAGAAACAATTACCACGCATGACTCTAAAGCGGCGAATGAAAAAATCGAAGAGCCACAATTACCTGAACCTGTACAAGAGAAAGTTGAAATTCACGAAATTGGCTTTTCTAAAGAACAATTGGGATTGCCTGAAGAACCTGCCAAGCCTTTTCAATTAAAACCGGCCAGCTTTAAAGCTATTGAGGGCTTGCGAGCTGGATTATGGGTTGAATTGCTGATCGAAGATGAAGCCGTTCGTTGCAAACTTGCGGCTAAAATTACAGCGACAGGTAAATATATTTTTGTTAATCGGCTTGGCGTAAAAATGGCTGAATTTTATACCGACGCTTTAGCGGCTGAATATCAAAAAGGCCGATTAAAAATTATCGATGATGAAGCACTTTTCGACCGGGCTTTAGAGTCGGTCATATCGAATTTGCGTGCTATGAAAGCTGATGGCTAATGGTCTGCGCAACGTCAAACTATTTAATAAGATTGTTATTCTATTTCATTAGCTGCTAATCTCTTGGCTATTCCTGCTGTTTTTCTGATTTTTTCAATATGATTAAACATGGTTGGCTTGAATTAGCCACAAAAATTCCAAGCCCTCATTTTAATGAGCGGCCAGATCCTGATGATATCTCCTTACTGGTCATTCATAATATCAGTTTGCCTCCAGAGCAATTTGGTAATGATTTTGTTGAAGATTTTTTTTGTGGCAAATTGAATTGTTCGCTTGATCCCTATTTTGAATCAATACGCGATTTGAGGGTATCAAGCCACCTGTTTATTAAGCGTTGCGGAGCTTTGATACAATTTGTTGCATTCGATAAACGCGCTTGGCATGCGGGTGTTTCGGAGTACAACGGACATGAAAACTGCAACGATTTCTCAATAGGTATCGAGCTAGAGGGAACCGATCATTTAGCTTATACATCGGCACAATATACAACACTTCAACTAGTCACCCAGCAGCTAATTGCTGAGTACCCTCAATTAACACCCCAAAGGATTGTTGGACATTGTGATATTGCACCCGGTAGAAAAACAGATCCCGGCATAAGTTTTGACTGGCATTATTACCTTGATGGTATTGAATCCTGAGTAAGTTGCTCATTTTAATAACGAAATTCCCAGAGATTTTATTTATAATAATCACCACAATAATTTCAACATAAACTGGAAACTAATTATGACACTCATTTCAGTTTTACTGGTATTTGCGCTGGAGTTTTATTTCAAATGGGGGAGCAAATACCGAAAATTTAACTGGTTTGAACAGTATCAGAGCAAAATTGTTCAAGCACTTGGCGAACAGTCATTTTTTTATGGCTGGACAAAAGTCTGGATCGTCCTGCTATTGCCAGTGTTATTACTCTATTTGTTCATTAATCTGTTTGATGGTGGTTTGTATGCATTAATTATGTTTATTATGTCATGCGGCGTCTTGTTTTTATCACTGGGACCAAAGCCGCTGAATGAAACGTTTAATGCTTACTTTTTGGCTCTAGATCGAGGAGACAGCGAAGCCGCTTTTCTTTGTCTTAAACAAGAATCATTGTTAGATGGACTGCCACAAAGTGAAGAGTTAGTGCGCGATGCAACAAGAGCGATATTGACTGAGAGTCAAAGTCGTTACTTTGGGGTGCTATTTTGGTTTATTTTTCTTGGGCCATTTGGCGCACTGATTTATCGACTGGCGCACGAATATCGAAAGTTATGCTTGCTTGCCGAGGATGAGACTCAAACTGACTTAATCGCCAAAGTGTTACATTGGTTTGACTGGGCGCCAGCCCGTTTGACCAGTATTTTATTTTTACTCGGTGGTGATTTTGTTAATGGGTTTAACCGCGTCAGAGACTATTTTACTGATACAACGGCTAGTAGCCGACTGATTATTTGTGAAACAGGTATGGCTGCGTTAAATGCTGATATGCGTGCTAGCAATGGCGATGTTCAAGAAAATAAAGATGCTTTAGCTATGGTAGATAGGACTGTCATCATATATTTGGTGGTCACTGCGGCACTAACACCACTTGCTTTTTGGTAGGTATTTTTATTAGCCTTGCTAATTAAAGTTTTCAATTGTGTATCTAATGAATGCATTTTGACAGATTTATGAAAATCAAAACGAATTTGTTATTTTGAAATTTTATTAGTCAGGCTAAATATTGCTATTTCTGAATGAAAGTGTTAATTTGCACGACATATTTCAATGGGTGCTGTTCTGTACTTTTGATGAAGTCACGATTTTAAGCAAATTATCAACTTTGAAATCTAATCTATCCGAGCGAATGATTCAGATAGATATCGATATTTCCAGACTTCCTTTTTATATAAGTACGGTTTGCTGTTGTTTGACTAAAACAGCCTGATGATAGTTAACTGCTATACTGGTTAGCAATTTTACAAGTGATAAATTGTCATGGGTAAAGAGTTGGCAGTGTTCTTTCTTATTATGCTTTGCAGTCATTGAACAATTATCATTACTCTAATAAACGAGGAAGCTCATGTCTGATAAATATCAAGATGTCGATCCAATAGAAACCCAGGAATGGCTCGATGCATTAGAAGCCGTACTGGAAGAAGAGGGGACAGTACGTGCCCACTTTTTACTTGAACGTTTGATCGATATGGCCCGTCGCTCCGGGGCCCATTTACCCTATTCAGCAACAACAGCTTATTTAAATACCATTCCCACTTCTCAAGAGGCATTAATTCCGGGCGACCAAGAAATGGAGCAGCGTTTGCGCTCTATTATTCGCTGGAATGCGATTGTTTTGGTGTTGCAGGCCAGTAAAAAAAATCAAGAGTTGGGTGGACACTTATCAAGCTTTGCTTCATCGGCCACTTTATATGATGTTGGATTCAACTATTTCTTTCGAGCATCGAATGAACAACAAGAAGGTGACTTGGTTTATTTTCAGGGGCATTCATCACCGGGTATCTATGCTAGAGCATTTTTAGAAGGCCGTATTCCAGAAGAAAAGATGAAGAATTTCCGTCAAGAAGTTGATGGAAATGGGTTGTCTTCTTATCCTCACCCTTGGTTGATGCCTGACTTTTGGCAATTTCCTACGGTTTCAATGGGACTTGGGCCGATTCAAGCGATTTATCAGGCGCGCTTTTTAAAATATTTACAAGATAGAGAGTTGGCAAATACAGAAGGCCGAAAAGTCTGGGCATTTATGGGGGATGGTGAAATGGATGAGCCTGAATCATTAGGCGCTATTTCACTGGCTGGTCGTGAAAAGCTTGATAACCTGGTATTTGTTGTTAACTGTAATTTACAACGACTTGATGGGCCCGTGCGTGGTAACGGTAAAATTATTCAAGAGCTCGAAGGTGGATTCAGAGGCGCGGGCTGGAATGTTATTAAAGTGATTTGGGGGCGTTATTGGGATCCATTAATTGCTCAGGATGTACATGGCAAATTATTAAAAATCATGGAAGAAACCGTTGATGGTGAATACCAAAATTATAAGTCTAAAGGTGGAAAATTTACCCGGGATTATTTCTTTGGTAAAGATCCAGCATTGCTTGAAATGGTGGCTAACATGTCAGACTCCGATATTTGGCGACTTAATCGTGGTGGACACGATCCAACAAAAGTTTATGCGGCCTATCATGCGGCAGTTAATCATAAAGGCCAACCAACCGTTATTCTGGCAAAAACGGTTAAAGGTTACGGCATGGGTGAAAGTGGGGAAGGAAAAAATATTTCTCACCAGGTGAAAAAAATGAATGTTGAAGCATTAAAACAATTTAGAAATCGTTTTAATGTACCCATTAAAGATGAACAACTGGAAGAGCTGCCTTTTTATCATCCAGGTGATGACAGCCCGGAAATTCAATATCTTAAAGAAAAACGTGCTGCGCTTGGCGGTTATTTACCCGCAAGAAGAATGCAGTCTGAAAGTTTAACCATTCCGCCCCTTAAAGCATTTAGTGCGATTACCGGCGGTTCAAATGGTCGTGAAATTTCTACTACTATGGCGTTTGTCAGAGTCTTGAATGTTTTGTTAAAGGACAAAGAGATTGGGCAGCGCATTGTTCCAATTATTCCAGATGAAGCCAGAACCTTTGGGATGGAAGGGATGTTTCGTCAAATTGGTATTTATTCTTCGGTAGGACAGTTATATGAACCTGTCGATTCTGATCAAGTAATGTATTACCGAGAAGATAAAAAAGGCCAAATCCTTGAAGAGGGGATTAATGAAGCGGGCGCGATGTCATCTTGGATTGCCGCGGCGACAAGCTATTCGAATAATAATTTGCCAATGATTCCTTTTTACATTTATTACTCGATGTTTGGTTTCCAACGCATTGGAGATTTATGTTGGGCTGCGGGTGATATGCAAGCACGCGGATTTTTAATTGGCGCAACATTTGGCCGTACTACTTTAAATGGTGAGGGTTTACAACATCAGGATGGTCACAGCCATTTACTGGCTTCAACCATACCTAACTGTATTAGTTACGACCCGACTTATGCTTATGAATTAGCGCTGATTATTCGAGATGGTATGCGTCGTATGTATGAAAACCAGGAAAACGTTTTCTACTACATTTCAACACTCAATGAAAACTATGTACATGGTGAGATGCCTGAAGGAAGTGAAGAGGGCATTATTAAAGGAATGTATTTACTCAAAGAAGGCAAAAAAACTCGCGCCAAGAAAAAGCCTCCTAGAGTGCAATTATTAGGTTGTGGTTCGATTCTTAATGAAGTGATTGCCGCTGCAGATTTACTGGATGAAGATTTTGGTGTGAGTGCAGATATCTGGAGTGTGACCAGCTTTAACGAACTTGCGCGTGACGGTATGAATGCAACACGTCAAAATCTGATGGACCCCGAATCTAAAAAGCCAACGGTAAGTTTTGTGGAAAGCTGTTTGAAAGGTCAAGAAGGGCCCGTGATTGCGTCAACTGACTCGATGAAATCTTACGCAGAGCAAATTAGAGCGTTTGTGCCTGCACGTTACAGTGTCTTGGGAACTGATGGATTTGGACGTAGTGACAGTCGCGAAAACTTGCGTCGTTTCTTTGAAGTAGATCGCTATTATATTGTTGTTGCAGCGTTAAAAGCATTAGCTGATGAAGGTGAAATCCCAGTTAAAGAAGTCACTAAAGCGCTTAAGCGGTATAACATTGATATTAATAAACCTAACCCACTATATAGCTAAGCAGGAGATTGACAATGAGTAATTTAATTTCGGTCAATGTCCCAGATATAGGCGATGTCAGTGACGTTGATATAATTGATATTTTGGTTGCCGAAGGCGATCAAATTGCTAAAGAAGATTCATTAATCACGCTTGAAACAGATAAAGCGACTATGGATGTACCGTCAAGTGAAGCCGGTATTATTAAGAAAATCCATGTCCGTGTAGGCGATAAAGTGTCTCAAGGTTCATTAATTTTGGAGGTTGAAGCTGCGGCTAGTGGAAGCACGCCTCAAGCTGCTGAGCCTGCGCAACCTAAAGAAACTGAAACGGCGAGTGCTCCGCAAGCTGTTGCGGAATCTAATGCAGCTGAACCGGCTGTTGAATCGGTAACTGCAGAAAGTGATTTGGTGATTCCCGATATTGGTGATGCCAGCGATGTTGATGTCATTGAAGTATTAGTTGCTGAAGGTGACAGTGTTACCAAAGATCAGGGATTGATTGTACTGGAAACTGACAAAGCAACTATGGAAGTCCCTGCACCTGCTGCTGGAACGATTTTGGCATTAACGGTTAAAGTTGGTGACAAAGTTTCGCAAGGTCATCAAATAGGTCGGATGCAAACGGTTAGTAGTTCGTCTCCGGCTAAAAGTGCAGCTGCTAGCTCTCCCGCGGCTCCAGCGTCAAGTAATACAAGCGCTGTAACAGCTTCAGCACCTGAAATGAATAATAAACCAACGAAAACTGCGCCAGTACCTGAGCATCCGCAAATGAAAAAGCGGGCTTCTGGCGGTGTGGTCCATGCGAGTCCCTCGGTTCGTCGTTTTGCTCGCGAACTAGGTGCTGATTTATCGCAAATCAATGGAACTGGACCTAAAGACCGAGTGCTTAAAGAAGATGTTCAAAATTATATTAAGTTTGAACTGTCCAGACCAAAAGCAACTGCCGCTACGGGTGCATTTGCAACACCACAAATGCCCGAAGTTGACCATGCAAAGTGGGGACCTGTAGAAGAAAAACCACTTTCAAGAATTCAAAAGATCAGTAGTGTTAATTTACATCGTAATTGGATTAGTATTCCACATGTTACCCAACATGAAGATGCCGATATTACCGAATTGGATGCGTTCCGTAAGTCGCTCAAAGACGAAGCGGCCCACGACGGTGTAAAGCTAACGCCACTTGCCTTTATTATGAAAGCCGTGGTCTATACTTTAAAAGCTATGCCAAAGTTTAATGCCTCGCTGGCAAACGATGGTGAAAACCTTATTCTTAAAAATTATTATCATATAGGTGTTGCTGTTGAAACACCCGACGGTCTGACTGTACCGGTGATTCGTGATGTTGATCAAAAGGGTATATACCAGTTGGCTTCTGAGCTGGCGGAAATATCGGGCAAAGCAAGAGAGAAAAAATTATCAGCTGATGACATGCAAGGAAGTAGCTTTACCATCTCATCCTTGGGAGGAATAGGTGGTACTGCATTCTCGCCTATTGTAAAATGGCCCGACGTTGCCATTTTAGGATTATCGCGGAACAAAATGCAGCCGGTTTGGAATGGCAAAGAATTTATACCTCGGCTGATGCTACCCATGTCGTTATCATATGATCATCGTGTTATTGATGGTGCTGATGCGGCACGGTTTGTAGTTCATCTGTCTCAGACTTTAAACGATATTCGACGGGTTCTTTTAAAATAAGCAGAACCCTTTAGGAATTCCTGGTGTGCTCGATGCACATCAGGCAAATCAAATGAAAAAGGTGAAAACACTATGAGTAATGACATTAAAGCGCAAGTTGTTGTGATTGGTGCGGGACCCGGTGGATACACCGCAGCGTTTCGTGCAGCTGACTTGGGTTTAGACGTTGTTTTGGTTGAAAAATATTCAACGTTGGGTGGCGTTTGTTTAAATGTAGGTTGTATTCCTTCTAAAGCTTTATTACATTCGGCCAAAGTAATTGATGAAGCGAAAAGCATGGAGTCTCATGGTGTTTCTTTTGGTGAACCAACGATCGATATCGATAAAATCCGTGAATATAAAGAAGGTGTTGTTGGTCAGCTGACCAAAGGATTAGCCGGTATGGCTAAAATGCGTAAAGTTAAAGTGGTTGAAGGCATTGCCAAATTTACTTCATCTAATACTTTATCTATTGAAGGTAGTGACGAAGTTAAAACCATTAACTTTGAAAACTGTATCATTGCTGCTGGCTCACGTGTTGTTCAATTACCATTCTTGCCTGATGACGAGCGAATTATCGATTCAACTGGTGCGTTAGAACTGAAAGATGTGCCAGAAAAAATGTTGGTCATTGGTGGCGGTATTATCGGTTTGGAAATGGCAACTGTTTATCGTGCGTTAGGTAGTAAAATTGATATTGTCGAGATGTTTGATCAATTAGTGCCTGCAGCTGATAAAGACGTTGTTAAAGTTTTACATCGTTACGTTAGTAAACAATATGAGTCAATCATGTTAGAAACAAGCGTTACTAAAGTTGAAGCAAAAGATGATGGACTGTGGGTAACTTTTGAAGGCAAAAAAGCACCCAAAGAGCCGCAACGTTATGATCGTATTTTATCGGCAGTTGGCCGTCGTCCAAATGGTGATCTGGTTGATGCTGCTAAAGCTGGCGTTAATGTTGATGAGCGAGGATTTATTGCGGTCGATAAGCAATTACGCACTAATGTTCCTAATATTTATGCCATTGGCGATCTGGTTGGTCAACCTATGCTGGCGCATAAAGCGACACATGAAGCTCATGTTGTTGCTGAAGTGATTGCCGGTAAAAAGCACGCTTTTGAACCTCAATGTATTCCAAGTGTTGCCTACACTGATCCAGAAATTGCCTGGGTTGGTTTAACTGAAAAAGAAGCAAAAGAAAAAGGTATTGATTACGGTGTTGGGTCATTCCCTTGGGCGGCGAGTGGACGTGCAATTGGTGCTGGGCGAACCGAAGGTTTTGCAAAAAGTATTTATGATAAATCAAACAATCGTATTATCGGCGCTGCAATTGTAGGTATTAATGCAGGCGAAATTATTGGTGAAGCGGCTCTTGCTATTGAAATGGGTTGTGAAGCAGAAGATATCGCATTAACTGTTCATCCTCATCCAACACTTTCTGAGTCATTGGCATTTTCTGCTGAGGCTTACGAAGGAACCTGTACAGATTTGCCTCCTGCACGAAAAAAGAAATAATATTTGAATTAAAAAAGAGCGAATATTTCGCTCTTTTTTTTGTCTATCAATCTGAACTTATGAAAAAATTATTCAATAAAACATTGTCGATAAAAAGGTTAGTTGGCATTTTTATCTATTGGGCGGCCGCTTTGTTCGCTGTTAATAGTAATGCAGCGGTAGTGTTACAATATCATCATATTGACCTGCAAACCCCTTCTGCAACGAGTATATCCCCGCAGTTATTTCGTGAGCATATGGCTTACTTGGCCAGCAATCAATTTAATGTTATTCATTTAGCACAGTTTATTGAATATTTAAGGACTCAAAAGCCATTTCCACCAAAGACAGTTTTAATTACTTTTGATGATGGTTATCAATCGGTTGCTACCCAGGCTGCACCAATTCTAAAAACTTACGGGTTTCCATTTACAGTTTTTATAAATACTCAGCCTATAACAGAACAGTCGTCATTAGTAATGACATGGGAAACACTCGGTAAACTGGCTGCAAATGGCGCTACAATTGCAAATCACTCAGTAGCACATCCGCATATGATTCGGCGCTTGGCCAATGAAAGTGACGCGCAATGGAATAAACGCATTACTAATGAAGTACTACAAGCACAACAATTAATTGAGCAACATTTTCCTCAAAAAATACGTGCTTTTGCTTATCCGTATGGAGAGTTTAACTTAGCCTTGACTAAAATTCTTAAAACGCTTGGCTTTGTCGGATTTGCCCAACATTCAGGCGCAGTGGCTGTGAATGTTGACCAACAAGTTATTCCCCGTTTTCCATTTGGTGGAAATTATGGCGATATAAATGATTTTATATTAAAAGTGAATACACAGGCATTACCAATAACTGATATTGTGCTACTTGATCAAAATAATCGTATTCTGACAGAGCATGTTTTAACTAATCACCAACACCGTCCCCAATTGCAATTACAACTTGACCCCACATTTAAAGCGGTTGATATACAATGCTACTTATCGGGGCAGGGGCGTTTAACTAAGATTAGCCTAGCAGAAAACAACTGGATATTTAAACCAGAAAAGGATATACCTTTTGCGCGCTCGCGCTACAATTGTACGGCGCCAACGAAAGTAAAGGGCGAATTTTATTGGTTTTCACAACCTTGGATTCGACCTCTACAAGATGGCAGCTGGTATACAGAATAATCAACGTAAGCCAGCAGCAAAATAAAGTATTAATCCGTTAGTCGATTATTGTGTCGGTGGCTTTTGATTCATTTTTTTTATGGCTAAATAAGCCAATAAAATAAACATACACACCATAAATGAAATGACAAATAAACTCATTAAACCTTCTGGGCTGGTAAATAATTCTTTAAGAACACCCATTGCTACCTCCTGTCAATTGGATTGAACTTGATTGAAATGATATTTGGGACAAGTAAACTTGGTAAATATCACCTTCAAATCATATTAACAAAATTAGTTAAAACTAATGTAATCGATTTTGCGACATTTCTCCGTGATCTAGGTCAAACTGATAAAGACTAGTTTTGTTGTGTTTACTTGCAATGTTGAAAGAAAAATGTGACGTGTCGAATTTAGTTAAATTCTATGACTAATTGATTAAATTTGATGACTATTTCATTTTGTTGAAGACAAATAGTCTAAAAAATCTCAATTTATAAATGACACTATAAGCGAGATTAAAAATGGGACTATAAATCGGTCAGTAAAGTGTTTTACTCATTGATTTATATCTCATAAATAGTTATTTATATTTACACTGATTATCATTAGTAACCGCATGAAGAGATAGATATAATCAGTTAAAATTGAGTATTGGATATCAGGTTTTATAGCTTTGGAATAGTCATTTCAAATTCTCTGATACCAGATTTGGATAACCGATGTAGGACAGGCCCTTGAGCATTCCAGAATCTTATCGTAGTAAAAAAGCATTTCTCATTTTAACTTCTGTTTTAATGGCACTCACTTTCTCCGGGTGGTTGGCCATGTTAAACAATTTTGCTGTTGAACGGGCTGCATTTACCGGCGCTGAAATTGGTATGTTACAAAGTTTAAGGGAAGTTCCTGGATTTCTTGCCTTTACCGCAGTATTTTTATTGTTGGTTATTAGTGAACAAACTTTGGCGCTCATTTCCTTATGTTTAATGAGTATTGGTGTTGCCATTACCGGACTGTTTCCTTTTGAAATTGGACTTTACGCCACCACCGTTTTAATGTCAGTCGGGTTTCACTACTTTGAGACAGTTAATAACTCGCTATCTCTTCAATGGTTAAGCAAATCGGAAGCACCAGCGGTATTAGGGCAATTAATTTCAATTAAAGCCATTGTTTCATTGGTGACTTATGCTGTAATCTGGTTGTTTTTCGCTGTATTAATGCTGTCTTATTCCACCGCTTATTTGATAATAGGTTCAATTGGATTCATTTTATTTTTGTGGTTATGGCTGACTTTTCCCAAGTTTACAGCGCCTGTTGAGCAACATAAAAAGTTAATTCTCAGAAAGCGTTATTGGCTTTACTATTTACTAACATTTTTCAGTGGCGCCAGACGTCAGATATTTATAGTTTTTGCCGGATTCATGATGGTGGAAAAATTTGGCTACTCTGCATCTAATATTGCATCACTGTATATTGTTAATCATCTGTTCAACTGGTATTTTGCACCAAAAATTGGTCATTGGATTGGAAAAGTCGGTGAGCGAAAAGCATTAACAATTGAATACTGTGGATTAATTTTAGTGTTTGTAGGTTATGGTCTGGTGGATAATGCCTATATTGCCGCAGGACTTTATGTGGTTGATCATATATTTTTCGCGATGGCGATTGCAATTAAAACCTTTTTCCAAAAAATAGCGGCACCTGAAGATATTGCGTCCTCATCTGGCGTTAGTTTTACGATTAATCATATTGCCGCTGTTGTTATTCCAGCAGCATTTGGACTGATTTGGTTAGCCAATCCTGCCATGGTTTTTTATTTAGGCGCCGCTATGGCACTAGTTTCCCTTGGGCTTTCTCAGTTAATCGACAGGGAGTTATTATTAAAACAGCATATTGAAACTGAGGCGTTACAAACTGACTCTGGCGTGAAAGCTGTTTAGTCTTCTAAAAAGAACATGCCCGGTATCCAGCTTTTTTTAAAAGCTTTTGTTGAGGCCAGTTTTTCATTTTCAGGATCGACAAACTTAAAACTTTTAGTACCAATAACAATAATATCTTGATCGGAGAGTGGCCATTGCTCAATGGCATTATTATTCACGAAAGTTTTATTGGTACTTTTTAAGTCTTCAATAAAACAAATTCTGGCACCATCTTTTAATTCCTTACCGAGGATTCTAGCATGTTGCTGGCTGACAGAGGGATTATCAAGAACAATATCATTTTTGACTGAACGGCCAATAGTAATGCCTTGGGGGCCTATTTCAAACTTATTCAAGATATTATCATCGAGTAACTGGAGAAGGATTGCCATCGGATCACCGTTATATTTGCATTTTATTCTTTATTGTAACTGACTTTTTGAGTATTCAGAAAGAGTAAATCTGTTGACTTCAATCGATTTGATAGTGAGCAATAGCGATTATCTACTATAAATGCGGAATTGATGATATCTGCTTATTTTGTTAATAATATCGTGTGGTTAACGGGTGATAATTATTGTAATGCTGATTGGGTATCAACCTGAAAAATTAAATTACCGAATTAAAAGCAATAAGAGATACTGCTTGACAGTACAACCGTGTTTATCTGAACAAAATAACAAAAGGTAAGAAATATGCAGATTGTGGCTTATTCTCAATTAATCAGTAGTGAACAAAATAAAACAAGTTTGGGGCAATTAGAATCTGCTAAAGCGAATGATGTTAATCAAAATATTATGAACTTGATTCTTGATATTCAACAAAATGAGTTTGGTTTACCTATTACTGCCAATGAGCAAAAGGATTTGAGTGAGATTGATGATTTCTATATTAAAGAGGGAGGGAATTTTTGGGTTGCCATAGTCGATGGTGGGATTGTTGGAACAATAGCGTTGATTTATTTGGGAACGACTGAAAAGTTTTTAGCCGCTCACCAGTTCTATCGAAAACATGGTTATGCTGAAATTAACCGTGAACTGCTACCCCAGGGGTTTCCAATAATGCAAGTAGATAAGTTATTTTTTATGAAAAAGCTGTAATAACCCGATGACTTCGGATTATCTATCTCTATTTAAGGGGAGTTAAGCAAGGTATAATAGCTGGCATTAAGGTAATAATTCCGAGAAAAAAATATGAAAATAGAACAAGATAAGGTTGTGCAGTTTAACTATAAATTATCTGATAGTGCTCAAAATACACTGGAAGAATCTGATGATAAAGTACCAATGGCTTACTTGCATGGTCATAACAACTTACTTAAAGGTCTTGAAGCCGCAATGGAAGGACATGAGGTAGGTGATAAGTTTAGTGTAATCCTCGAACCCGCAGAGGCTTATGGTGAAATTCGCCCTGATGCAGAGCAACGTATTCCAGTAAAACATTTGCATGGAGCTAAAAACTGGAAAAAAGGAATGATTGGAGTGGTTCAAACTGAACAGGGGAGACGTCAAGTGACAGTGGTAAAAGTTGGCAAGTTTATGGTGACGGTTGATTTTAATCATCCATTTGCGGGTAAAACACTAACCTTTGATGTTGATGTTATCGATGTGAGAGAAGCCACTAATGAAGAGTTAGCGCATGGTCACGCACATGGTGTTGGTGGACATCATCACTAATTGAATTATCGATGTTGATGAATATTAGATGCCCAAATTTATTTGGGCTTTTTCATTTAGGTCATATTGAATACTTTTACCAAATTAAAAGAGTGAAGCAGGAGAAAGCGTATGAAAAAAACGGTACTTATTACGGGGGCAAACCGAGGAATTGGGTTGGCACTATGTAACATTTATCTGGCATCTGACTTTCATGTTATAGCTGTTTGCCGGCAGTCATCTCAAGCACTTGAATCGATTCCTGTTGAAATCATTCAAGGGATCGATGTCAGTGAGTCTGAATCAATTAAACACTTGCGTCAATCTGTTCAAAATCGTGGCATTGATATAGTTATAAATAATGCCGGTATATTGCGACGCTCTTCAATTTCGGATTTTAACTTCGATGATGCGTTGAATATGTTTCAAGTCAATTCTCTTGGACCTTTGCGTATTGTGGATGCAGTTTTACCCGCTCTAAAAAAAGGAAGCAAAATTGCATTAATCACTAGCCGAATGGGATCTGTTGCAGATAACTCTTCTGGCGGAAGTTATGGTTATAGAATGTCGAAATCTGCTTTAAATGCTGCAGGCCGATCACTGGCAATTGACTTACGTGCTTCGGGAATTTCTGTTGCTATATTACATCCGGGCTATGTCAGTACCGAAATGGTTAACTGGGGCGGTGAAGTCTCGCCAGAAAGCGCAGCACAGCGGTTGTTTGAACGAATTGAAGGTTTAACACCGGAAAATACAGGAACATTTTGGCATGCTAATGGTGAAATTCTTCCTTGGTAGCTCTTGGACTATTCAACTGGGTAGCTAAAAGAATTACTAAAAAGAATGGCTAAAAACAATGACTAAAAGGGTTGCTAAAAATGTTGCTCAACACTGTTCTATTATCTGCAAAAGAAAATGTTTTGTCAGGTTATCGTCAGTAAAGAGCTAACTATTACACAATACCATTATTTCATGCGGGAGCATTGGTTTAGCAAGAAGGTAACCTTGAACCAGATCACAATGATGCTCGCGCAAAAAATCCAGTTGGAATTGGTTCTCAACACATTCAGTAACGAGTTCCAAACCTAAACTGTGAGCCAGAATAATTGATGAGCGAACAATTCCCTGACTGGAATCATTATTTTCTAAGTCACGAATAAACATGCCATCAAGCTTTAATGTATCGGCAGGAAAATTTTGAATATATTGTAAGGAAGAATATCCGGTTCCAAAATCATCGATGGCAATTTTGGCGCCCAGCTTTTTAATAGAACGCAGAGTAGCAATAGTTCGTTCTGTATGTTCGACAAATACCGCCTCAGTAATTTCAATTTCTAATTGGCTGGCATGAATCTGGTTGATTAATATTTGCCGTTTTAAATGTTCCAATAAGGTATCGCTGATCAGGTGGCCTGCAGATACATTAACCGCCACGGTTATATCGGTTAAACCTTGTTCTTGCCAACTTTTTATTTGTTCACATACCTTGGTAATTACCCATAAATCAATTTGATTAATAACACCGGTTTCTTCGGCAATTGGAATAAATATACCGGGAGAAATATTACCAACTTCTTTGTTATTCCAGCGCAAAAGTGCTTCAACATTTTTAAATTGATTATCTTTAAGTCGCATTTGAGGTTGATAAACTAAATAAAATTCATTGTTGTCGATCGCCTGACGCAAGTTGCTTTCAATGGCTAAACGTTCCATTGAAGTTTCATTCATATCTTGTGTATAAAAGCTAAATTGCCCAGGGCCTTTTTCCTTGGCGTGATACATACTGATATCTGCATTTTTAAGAAGGACTTTATCATCAGTTCCATCATCAGGGTATATACTGATCCCGATGCTGGTAGAGACATGTAAAATATGTTCTTGTAGACGAAATGGTGTACGAAAGCTATCAATAATGCGCCGCGCAGTACGCGCTGCATCTTTAGGTGTTGAAAGATTTTCTAATAAAAATACAAACTCATCACCACCTAGTCGGGCAACCGTATCGCCTTCGCGCGCTAGTTTTGACAAACGTTTAGCGACTTCTTTTAATAATAAATCGCCATTTTGATGGCCCAGATTATCATTAATAATTTTGAAGCGATCTAAGTCTAGAAAAAGCAATGCAAGATTCGTTTTATTACGAAAAGATTTTGATATTGCCTGATGTAAACGATCGACTAATAAATAGCGATTGGGGAGTCCAGTAAGTGAATCGAAATGTGCTTTTTGATAAAGTTGTTCTGTTCTCACTTCTACTAAGCGTTGTAGTTGTTTCCCATGCATAGTTAATTCATTTTCGCGTTCTTGAACTGCGTCAAGCATTTGGTTAAATTCTGCTATCAGACGTCCAACTTCATCATTGCGCTTTGATTTTAAGCGTTTCTCAAAATTATTCGATTGATAGATTGCATTGATATGTCTGACCATACGCCGAATAGGTAGTGTCAATAGTTTTTGGAAAAATCCCGCTGTAATTATTGCAATCACCAGGCTTGCAAAGAAAACTAAAATGATAAAAACAATATAATCTTGCTTATTATTAAATAAGCGAGTGAGCTCATGACTGGTGTAAAAGTAACCAATGATTTTGCGATCATCTATAATCGGCTCTACAGCAATTAAATGTGTTTTAGTTAAACTGATGCGTTGAGTTGAGGTGAGTTCTGGAACTGGAGAACCCGGAATTTTTGAGGTATATCCTAATAAACTGCTGTTGGCTAAAAATACTGCAGCAACATCAATAGTTTCGTGATCTTTTAATTGCTGAGTATATTCGGTAGCCAGATTATCATCTTTATTTACAACACTGGTAACTGAATTCAATGCATGTAATTGTGTTTCGCTGGAAATTTTTTGAGTGATATAGGTCTCAATATCGCCATATATTTTGAAATAGAATAGGGCACTTATCATTAGTAGCATTGACATAATGATGATTGTCATCATTAAAGTTAGCTGAATTCTAAATGATAGTGATTTATTTCTAATTTTCACAGCCCGTTACATCAGAGTTTAAATATTATTTTTTCTGGTTATTTTATTCTGGCAGTCTTCGCATTGGATACTGCTTGATTATTTTACTCGAATTATCAGTCACAAAACATCGACAGATCGTGACTAAAACCCAATTCAATTTACTGACAGGTTAAATGCTATTATTAGTTTAGTCATTATTCATATATAAAGGCGCAGAAATCAATAGAATTCATGCAGTCATTTTAGTTTTGTATGAATTATGAACGGATAAGCACATGCTAGCAAGTTACAAGTCCGGTTTTTACAAATTAATATGGACATTCAGACTAAAAGTTATAATTTTTATACGCTTTTAGTTTTCCAAGTCCAACATAAGTAAGAACCTTGTACATAGCATAAATGAATTTATGCTTGTCTCAAGTTGAAGGGGATATAACCCATTAAATTTGTGACAAGTTCCTCTTTTCATTGCTGGCAAACGTGAGATTGCTGCCAGATTAAATTTTTATAACTTACAGGTATTGATACTAGGGGTGTATAACCAATTGTGATAAAGTATTCTCTTTATTCATATAGCCGCAAATTTCGTAACTAATGGAGCAATTATTGTGACAGTTGAGCAAAATACTCTCTATAAAAATGTTATTGACATGATTGGTAATACGCCAATGATAGAACTGAATAATCTGGATACAGGGAAATGTCGCTTATTTGGTAAATTAGAACTCAATAATCCAACGGGTTCAATTAAAGATCGAATTGCGTTGAACATGATTTTAACCGCCGAGCAAGAAGGTAAATTAAAACCTGGGCAGCTAATCGTTGAAGCAACGGCTGGAAATACTGGTTTAGGACTAGCGTTGGTGGCGGCACAAAAAGGTTATCCTCTACTAATTGTCATGCCTGATAAAATGAGCATGGAAAAAGAATATAATCTGACTGCAATGGGAGCTAAAGTTATCCGTACTCGCTCTGATGTAGTTAAAGGGCATCCTGAATATTACCAAGATCTTGCGGCTCGAATCGCGGAAGAGAAAGGAGGGTATTTTATCAATCAGTTTGCTAATCCAGCCAATGTTGAAGCCCATCGCAAAACCACCGGACCTGAAATATGGCAACAGCTAGAGGGTAAAGTTGATGCTTTTGTCTGTGGTGTTGGTTCTGGCGGAACATTAAGTGGAGTTGGCGGCTATCTCAAATCACAAAGTTCTGCTGTCGATATTGTTCTTGCTGATCCTGAAGGGTCAATTTTGGCGCCTTTGCATAATACTGGTGAAAGAATAGAGCCTCGTCGCTGGTTGGTCGAAGGAATTGGTGAAGACTTTATTCCATCAATTTGTGATTTGTCATTAATTGATCATGCTTATACAATTCCTGATAAACGCGCTATGTTTGCCGCGCGTGAATTACTTGCTAAAGAAGGTATTATGGCTGGTTCATCTACCGGAACATTATTGCGTGCTGCATTAGATTATTGCCAGCAACAAACTGAAGCAAAGAATGTTGTCACTTTAATTTGCGATACTGGTAACCGTTACCTTTCTAAGCTCTACAATGATGAATGGATGAAAGCACAAGGATTTATTGACTAATCCCACCTTCAAACAAAATTACAATTTAATAAAACTGAGAAAAATTATGAGTGAAAATAATCAATTAAAATTTGACAGTCTTGTTATTCATGGTGGACAAAGTCCCGATCCATCTACTGGTGCGGTTATGCCGCCAATTTATCAGACTTCTACTTATGTTCAAGCTGCGCCTGGTGAGCATCAGGGGTTTGAATATTCACGTTCTCAAAATCCGACACGTTTTGCTTATGAACGATGTATTGCCAGTCTTGAAGGGGGAACCCGTGGCTATGCATTTGCCTCCGGTATGGCTGCGACAGCAACTATTTTAGAATTGGTCGACAGTGGTGACCATGTGATTGCTATGGATGATTTATATGGCGGCACTTTTCGTCTGTTTGACAAGGTCCGTAAGCGTTCGGCAGGTATTGAGTTCGATTTTGTGGACATGACTAATTTACAATTATTAGAGTCGGCAATTAAGCCAAATACCAAACTGATATGGGTGGAAACGCCAACTAATCCAATGCTTAAGTTAGTCGATTTGGAAGCAGTTGCCGCGTTGGCTAAAAAGCATGGAATCATCGCTGTTGCCGATAACACATTTGCAACACCTTATAATCAAAAGCCATTGCAATTGGGATTTGATATTGTGATGCACTCTGCTACCAAATATATTAATGGGCATTCTGATATGGTAGGGGGAATTGCCGTAGTAGGCGATAATCAGGAAATTGCTGAGCAAATGGCATTTTTACAAAACTCTGCTGGTGGAATTGCTGGCCCATTTGACAGTTATCTGGCGCTGCGTGGGGTTAAAACTCTCGCGTTAAGAATGCAACGCCACAACGAAAGTGGTATCCGTATTGCTCAATGGTTAACTGCACATCCTAAAGTTGGCGCTGTTTACTTCCCAGGGTTATCGGATCATCCTCAATTTGAGTTAGCTAACCGACAAATGCAGGGCTACGGTGGTATGATTTCAATTCTGGTGAATGGTGGACAAGCGGCTGCCAGCCAGTTTATGCAAAACTTAAATATTTTTGCCTTGGCTGAAAGTCTCGGCGGGGTCGAAAGTTTGGTCAATCATCCGGCTATTATGACGCATGCTTCTGTACCTAAAGAAACACGTAAACGACTTGGCATTTTAGATAATCTGGTTAGATTAAGTGTTGGTATTGAAGATGTTGAAGACTTAATTGATGACATCAAACAGGCACTGGAAAGAATTTAAACTTTCTCGGTGGTATTGAAAACAAAAAAGCTGGTTTTTATCAGCTTTTTTTGTTGGTAATGTTTAAGGACTATCTTTTGGATGTCAGTCGACGCATACTGCGTAGATAACAGAATATTTCATTTTCGGCGGAACGTCTGCTAGGAAATGGTCCCATATCCAGTCCTTCACGAGTCGCGAAAAACCAACCGGTTGCTTTATAATAGACGCGATCATTTCGTTGACTGACTTGATTTACCATTGTTGTCTCCTGTACTGATTAGCTATTTAAATACTTATCTTAAGCTGATGGAAAAATTATAGACAATTTGCCGTATATCTCCTATCAGTAATATCCTTAATTTTTGTAAGACATTAGCCATTGTTATTCGATATTGAATACCAGTACTCAGGTTCTTGTAAGTGGTAGCCTTGTGCGTAATCAATTCCTATATCTTTGATAATATTAAATATTTCTTCTGTTTCTACATATTCGGCGACAGTTTTTATCTTTAATTGAGCTGAAATATTATGAATAGCTTCAACAAATACCCGATCATTGCGGTTACTTGCTAAGTCTTTAACAAAAACGCCATCGATTTTAACAAAGTCGATAGGAAGTTTTTTCAGATAATCAAAAGAAGCCAGGCCAGTACCAAAATCATCTAATGAAAAGGTACACCCTTTGGATTTCATTGCGTACATAAAATCCAGTGCGTTTTCCAAATAAGAAATCGCCGAAGTTTCGGTAATCTCAAAATTAATTCTACTTGGCGCAATGGAAAATTGACTAAATAATGATTCAACAAAAGCGATAAGCCTTTTCTCGCTTAGCGTTTTGCTTGACAGGTTTATGTTATATAACGCGCTATCTCGTTCGCCTTGTGCGGCTAAATATTCAAAAGTATGCGCTAATACCCAAAAATCTATTTTAGCCATAAAACCATATTTTTCTGCCACAGGTATAAAGTTTGAAGGCAAAATAATATTGTCATTTTGGTCTTTGATTCTGACTAAAATCTCATATTTCTGTTGGCTCTTATTGTTGGTGTCAATACCAACAATTGCCTGGCGATAAAGTAGCAGATTATTTTGATTGAGTGCTTTTTTCAAATCGGTCAGCTTTGTAACTTCTTGCGTTCTAAGCTGAATTTCGGGGTCATCTGTTTCGTAAAACTGAGTAATATTTGTGCCTTTGGTTTTTGCCAGACGACAAGCATGATCGGCAGCTGATAAGACATCATTGATGTCTGAAAAATTAGCATCTATTTTTACCACCCCAAGACAAATACTGACATTTAAATTTTCACCTCGCCAGTCAAACTCGAACTTTCTGACAGCCGACTTTATATTTTCACAAATACTGACTAACTCTTGATCACCGGCATTCTTAATAATTACGGCAAACTCATCTGAACTGAGACGACTGAGTAAATCATTACCTGGAATTGATTTGCGTAATAAAATTGCAAATCGTTTTAGAAATTCATCGCCTGCTTCAAACCCAAATGAAGTGTTGAGTAGCTGAAATTTGTCGAGATCTATCAAAATAATAGCCGGTCGAGAATTAGTCAGTCCCTGTTTACTGTGCTCAAGAATTTTACTTAAGGTTTTCTCAAGATGACGTCGGTTAAACAATCCAGTAAGGCTGTCCCGACTTTCTTGATAAACTAAGCGTTTTGAAAGTTCAACAGCAGTTGATAAGTCTTCAATCGTGATAGCAAATCCCTTCACTTGTGCTTCATTATCGTGAATTAAAGCAAATTTAACCGCAACAGGAATATGCGTCAAATCAGGTAATTTTAAAGTCAAATTTGAATATTCTGGAATTTGGTTGTCTTGAAAATTTTCAATTAGACGATTAAATGATTGAATTTGTGTTTCTTGCAAATTATATAATTCGCACACTGAAGGAAAAGGTTTGCCAAGTAATTCTGGTGTTGTCATGTTGAGTAATGCTTTGGCACTGGAGTTAGCAAAGGTAATTTTAAAATTTCGATCAACTGAAAATACTGCCTCGACAACTGAATTAATTAAAATTTCCGCTTTTTTTCGAGACTCGTTTAGCTCTAACTGAGATATGTATTTTGACTCGAGGTTACGTTTTATTGAAAGTAATACAAAAAATAATAATAGGGTAATTATGGTCCAGGTAATGAGCGACTGCCATAACGCTTTATTGAGTAATTGCGATTTAGTTTGTGGGTCGAGTCTAATCGCAAAACTCCAGCGAGTATTGGGAATGGAAAGCGAATGTTCAAAATCAGCCAGAGTTTGTTGATCGAGAATGTTTGTCCCAACCAATTCTGTTGTTGTCTCTGATGAAACCTCAATAAACCCTGTTTTATCATTTCTTAACAAAAACAACTGTTGAAATGGAAGTTGATACTTTTGTAACAGGTTGGCAATAAAATCAATATTAAAGGCTACAAAAATATAGCCTTTTTGCGGATTACCGGGGTGACGAGGTTGAATTAAATCGTAGTGCGCCGAACTTTTACTGCGATGTAAAAATAAACGCTGTTGTTGTCCAAGTTGAGTCGTCTCTGAGACTTCTTCGAGGCAATCTGGTAAAAAGTTACCTGTAATATGTTCGAGTAAATTAATACCGCTTGGCGAAATGATCGTATATAAACGGCTTGAGGGCAGTTCGTTGCGCATTTTATGTAGTAAATCAATATAACCTTTCTCATCAACATTTTTAGGATTACTGGCTTGTCGTTCAAAAGCTTTTTGATTGGCACTTAAAAACAAGGCTATTTTTAAGCGTTGAGTATTCATGGTTTGTGTCAGTTCTTTTAAAATAGACTGACTTACTGAGTTCATTAGCTCATTCTGATAGTTGATTTGCGTTCTGCTAAGAGAAATAGCCTGAAGTAATAATAAAATGGCGAAACCCATCACTGCCAGAATAAACAAACTATAGATTGCTTTAAGCTGACTATCTTTTTGTTGTTTTAGGTTATCGTTCGTCATTAATACATCGTTATAATTAAATTATGCTAAGTATAGCGTCTCAGTCATTTTTAGCGGAAGTATTTTTTTGAGTTAAATCAATCGCTTTATCATCAGAAACCGACTGCTCTATGGACAAGTTTGAATGTTGGTCTGTAGAGTGATAGTTATCTGGATGTTTTCCTTGAAGGAAATATGCAAAAGCAATAATTTTTGCAACCGCAAGATAAAGTGATGGTGGAATCTCATCGCCTAATTCTAATCTGGCTAATACATCAATCAGTATTGGATCTTGATGAATATGGATATTATTTTCCTCGGCTTTCGCTATAATTCTTTTCGCCAACTCGCCACTACCTTTGGCAACCAGCGTAGGCGCTTTTTGACCATCATATTTCAGTGCGGCTGCTTGTAGCTTGTTTTTTTGCTGGCTTTTTGAATGAAGCGGTGTGTCTGATGTTGAGCCAGCGCTTTTACTATTCATTACAATATAAACCTGATTGTATGGTTAATTTAAATACTGAGTTTATTTTAATCGATGGCATCATGTTCGACTAAATCCGCATATCGACTTTGGATTCTACATTGTCCAATAAGGTTTCAGGTACAATACCTTGATTCCCGTTCAACTCTTCAATTTCCAGCCCTGCTGCTAAAAATGAATCTTTTAATCGATCAAGGTTATCAATTAATAAATCGTTGGTCGAGGATTTAGCGGCGAAAAAGCGTGTAGAAATTCTTTCTCCACATAAGGTGACTCGCGCAAACATTGGACCAAGCGGGGCTAAGTCGAATCTAATGGTTACACTCCAACTTTTTTTCACCATTTTTTTATTGTGTTGGCCTTCACCTTCAAAAAGCAATTCAAATGAATCAATTTTTCCCTTGTGAAAGATTGGCATATCAACTAAAAACTGTTGCAAACTAACCGATTCATTTTTTAAACTTAATAGCTGATTGTGTTCAATCTTAACCAAAGTCTGATTAATTTCATTTAGCATTTCGCCCAAAATCCGTTGTTGATTATTTGCAAGCAATTGTATCTGTTGTGATGTCATTTTTGCCGATGACTTATCGAAATGTTGTAAGGATTCAAATAGACGGTTTAATTCGGATGAACGAAATAAGAGTTTATTCAGATTTTCGGTTTGATGTTGTTGACTGACTATTGACTGAGATGGATTTGCTTGCTGTGTGTTGCTTGAAGATAAATGAGCTGAGGCCGTCGATGGACTGCCCTGAGTTGCCGCTGGTAATAAGCTTTTTTCAGCGGTACCTGAATGATCTATTTTAAGTGCGCTAATGATTAATTGTAACTCTGGCATTGTGATTAATTGTTTAAATAATTTATCTGCCAGAATGGGCTTAAATAGATGTGTATTTGTAATGTTATTTAATTGCTCTAACAGAGTTTTAATTTGCAAACTAATAAATTTTAAGTCTGTGCTTTGTTTGAGCGATTTACCCATGTTTTCGGTTGGCTGTTGAGTTTCAGACATGTGAGTTGTTTGTAAATTTTTTTCTGACTGTTTATTCGATTGCAAGAGCGTTTGTGGTAATTGTGTTTTGGCTAATGGTTGTTGGTTTTCTTTATGGGATTTCAGGTTCAATGGCGCGTTGGTCGGTTGAGCCTGTTGTAGTGCGAAAGACTTTTGTTTTGCTGGCTGATCAATGCTAGCGGTTGAAGCCCACTTCGATTCTAAAAAATGTCCACTGGACTGTAATCGATTTGCAATATTGAGTTTTTTATTTTGACGGGAAAAATCAATACCGTTGCGTAGTTGATTTAACAGATTAAATAGTCGAGACAATCCATCGAGTAAATCACTTTTACCAGATAGGCTGCTGAATTTAGACATTATTTCGACGGTTGAGTCTCGATTAAATTGAATAAATGGTATTTTTGTTGAGGTAAGTTCTTTTCCATTTAAACTATTGAGCAATTTGCTCTCGAGTTGAGTTAATTGATTTAAGTGATAAGCCAATGGTCGCGGTGAAGATACTGTTTTGGCTAAAAAGTCGTTGATAGCCTGCTTCAAAGGGATTTGCTCGGTTGTCACAGGTTGGTTGTTGATATTCAGTGTTGTCTGATTTGATGGAGAGCGCTTTGCGTCATTGGCTAAACCTGGTTGAAGCAAAGTGTTGTTGGTTGTATTTTGTACACCGCTATTTTGTGGACTGTTATTCAGTCGACTATTAGTTTGCGTGCTGCTATTGAGGAGATTAGCTGCTGTTGCCTGTAAATCATTCTGTCGAGTTGGACTTAAAAGAGTTATTTGGTATTCGCCTGATTTGAGCTGACTGAGTTTTGCCTGATTAAATAAAATGACTGATATTGCCTGATTTGGTTTAGAGTCGTTAGTGAATAGTTTTAATTGGAGCTGATTATTGACAACGGCAAGTTGTACTTGTGGTTTTGTTTGTCCGCTGGATATTTCGCTGAAATATTTAACTAGCCCGTTGGGCAACAACAATTGTAGATTCGAGGTTGCGGAAGTCTGTGCAAGTTGCTTATTGTTTAATGGGCTCAGGGCAACTTGAATTAATTGAGAGTCACTCAAAACGATTTTGTTCACCTCAAAAGACCGATTTTGAAAACCAGCTAACAATTGAGCGACGCTTTTATCAATCAAAGTCGTCTTAGAATGACTAGCTTGGTTCTCAACTCTTGGAATACGCACACTATTTGCCTTGTAATATTGGTAAAACGAATGCCATTGATATAGTATAGCCGCTGTTTTGAATGGGCTCATAAAGCCCGAAAAAATTTGTGGCTTTATAAGAGGTTTTTGTGGCATCACTTGAGCAACAATACAGCTTGAAAAATCAGTTATCAATTACTGATTTGTCTGTTTTTCGCTCTGAGACCCCCATATTTAGCCCTGTGAGTTTTACGCTTTCTGCGGGGGAGTGCATTCAGGTTCGTGGCCATAATGGGGCAGGCAAGACAACGTTGCTACGTGCGGTCTGTGGATTGAATCAAAACTTTGAGGGACAAATCTGTTGGAATGGTGAGTCTATTTTTAAGCAATCAGCAGATTATTATCAGTCACTACTTTATATTGGCCACCATCTCGGGTTAAAGCCCAAATTAACCGCCGAGCAAAATCTAAATTTTTACCGCAAACTCCGCTTTCCTGCTGACAAAACTAGTATTTTAAATGCGCTCAGCCAGTTTGGTATTGGTGACTATTTTGACGAAACGGTGGCTTATATGTCGGCGGGGCAGAAACGTCGAGTTGCATTATCACGTATTTTAACCGAGCCTGTACCATTTTGGATTCTTGATGAACCAATGGTGGCGCTAGATATTGATGGCCAAAAATCGCTCGAAGGACACTGTAATCAGCATTTAAACAAGGGAGGGATGTTGTTAATTACCTCTCATCAGCCGATCAGTGGTATTCAAAATTTACAAGAGGTGACCCTGACATGAGTCACGCTTTAAGCTTGATACACCGCGAGCTGTCGGTGGTGATGAAAAGCCCATCTGAGTTTGTTTATCCGCTGGCTTTTTTCCTGATGGTAACCACTATGTTTCCATTAGCGGTAACGCCTGAGCCGATGCAATTGGCATTTATAGCACCAGGGGTTATTTGGGTAGCTGCGCTGCTTAGTTTATTGTTATCATTACAGGCATTTTATGTCACAGATTATGAAGATGGCAGTTTAGAGCAACTGCTACTTAGTGGGGTTTCTGGACATACAGTTATTATTGCTAAAGCAACAGCAAACTGGATTGTAACTGGGCTGCCTTTAGTGCTTATGGCGCCAATAATTGGCGTATTATTGCATTTGGATGCACAGGCTAACTGGCTGGCAATGTTGGCACTATTATTGGGGACACCGAGTCTATGTTTCATTGGTGCCATAGGGATGACTTTAACGCTGGGATTACGCAATGGTGGAGTATTGTTAACTCTACTGGTTTTGCCTTTGTTTATTCCGGTTCTAATTTTTGGGGCATCGACAGTGGAAGCCGCTTCTGTTGGTAGACCTTATAACGGTCAGATTGCAATTTTAACGGCTATTTTAATCTTAAGTACGATTCTTTCACCTTTTGCGGCGGCAGCTGCCATGAAAGTTTCAATTGATTAGGTTTATAGAAGGCTTATGTGGAATTGGTTTTATCAATTAGCATCACCAAAGTGGTTTTATGAGATTTCTGCACGGCTTATTCCTTGGTTTAGTGGAATTATGCTGATTTTATTTGTCGTGGGACTAGTGCTTGGGCTGTTGATGTCGCCTGCGGATTATCAGCAGGGTAATACGGTTCGAATTATGTATATTCATGTTCCAGCAGCTTATTTATCCATGATGGCCTATATGGTCATGGCCATAACGGGGGCAATTGGACTGGTATGGAAAATCAAGATGGCGCATATTGTTTCGGTCAGTTGTGCATCAATAGGCGCAATGTTTACCGCACTAGCTTTATTAACAGGGGCAATATGGGGGCGTCCCACCTGGGGAACATACTGGATTTGGGATGCCAGGTTAACATCTGAGCTAATTTTGTTATTTTTGTATCTGGGTTTTATTGCATTACATAATGCTTTTGAGGACAAAAGGACTGCCGATAAAGCTTCTGCAATCCTGGCTTTGGTAGGCGTGGTCAATATCCCGATCATTCATTTTTCAGTAGAGTGGTGGAATACGCTACATCAGGGAGCAACCTTGAGTAAGTTTGAAAAGCCATCTATGGATATTGAAATGTTATGGCCGCTGCTAATTATGATATTTGCTTTTAAGTTTTATTTCTTTTTAACCTTAACTTTAAAGGTTAGAGCTGAAATTCTGCTACGCGAAAAACAGGCTAACTGGGTTAAAAAACTGGTTGAGCAGACTGGTCGTTAATTCGTTTTCGAGAGATAATCTGATTTATGATTTATTTTGATTCTGTATCTGATTTTTTAGCAATGGGCGGTCATGGATTTTTTGTTTGGCTTTCTTATTTAATTGTCGTTTTAGCATTGTTAATTCAATATTGGCGCGCAAAAACTGCGATTAATCAATCTCTGGTCACGTTGAGTCAGTATTATCGAAAGCGTTCGCAAAAAGCATCTGCTATTGATGATCAAAAGTCAGGTTCTACGAATGATAAATTGACTGGTGATGAGCGCTCAGTCACAGCAATCAGTGATAATGAAAAGATTGAGTTGAGGTAATTTCAATATGGCCATGAAACCACATAGACGTAAAAAACTTTTTTCGATTATTGGCGGTGTGTTAGCCGTATCAACTGTCGTTGGATTAGTGCTTTATGCCAGCGATCAAAAAATGAACTTGTTTTATACCCCGACTGAAATAGCTCAGGGAATGGCGCCAACTGATAAAGTTATTCGGGTTGGTGGTCTGGTTAAAATGGGGAGTGTTGAGCACGTAGAGCGGGCTGATTCGGCATTAGAGACTCGCTTTGTTGTCACCGATCAAAAGCTTGATATTCCTGTCACCTATAACAAAGTTTTACCTGATCTATTTCGTGAGGGGCAAGGCGTTGTAGCGCTAGGCAAAATGGATAATCAAGGTATTTTTGTTGCCAGCAGCGTACTCGCTAAACATGACGAAGAATATAAAGCGCCTGAAGTTTTAGATGCATTAGAGCGGGCCGGACATCCAGTTAAAAGAGATTAAAACTCATGCAAGCGGAATTTGGACAATTTTTATTAGTACTGGCATTTTTTATGTCGTTGGCGCTAGCCGTTTTTCCAATGGTTGGTTCATTTACACGACACAGCTTTTTACTTAACTCAGCCAAGCCACTGACTTATTTGATATTTGCCTCATTGTTTGGCAGTTTTTTATGCCTCGAATATGCATTTTTAATTGATGACTTTTCCGTCACTTATGTCGCTCAGCATTCTAATTCTTTGCTGCCGGTTTATTATAAAATTACCGGCGTTTGGGGAGGACACGAAGGGTCATTTTTACTTTGGGTGTTAATTTTATCGGGTTGGATGTTGGCGGTTGCCATTAAAACCCAGCAGTTTCCGCTAGTTCGCTATGCACGAGTTCTAGCGGTACTTGGATTAATATCTTCGGGGTTTGTTTCCTTCCTGCTGTTTACTTCAAATCCCTTTACTCGAACGCTTCCTTTCTTTCCGGTTGATGGGGCAGATTTAAACCCTTTACTGCAAGACTTTGGTATGATTTTTCATCCTCCCATGTTGTATATGGGGTATGTAGGTTTTGCCGTTGCCTTTTCCTTTGCCATTGCGGCTTTAATTGAAGGCAAATGGGATGCTGACTGGGCAAGACTTACTCGACCTTGGGCTATAGGCGCTTGGTCATTTTTAACGGGGGGGATCGCACTTGGTAGTTGGTGGGCATACTATGAACTCGGTTGGGGCGGTTGGTGGTTCTGGGATCCTTCTGAAAATGCTTCATTTATGCCGTGGCTAGCTGGAACAGCACTGATTCATTCTCTGGCCGTAACAGACAAGCGTGATTCATTTAAAAGATGGACGCTAGCCTTGTCATTGACTACATTTTCATTAAGTTTATTAGGAACTTTTATTATTCGTTCGGGCGTACTAACCTCGGTCCATGCGTTTAGTAATGACCCCGCTAGAGGCGTCTTTATACTTGCCTATATTGCCGTAGTTATTGGCGTATCTTTAATTCTATTTTTATTCCGTTCTGGCAAGATTACCCGAAGTGTCAAATTTACCGTACTTTCTAAAGACATGTTTTTGCTGGTTAATAATATTCTGCTTTTATGTGCGGCATTTTTTGTATTTTTTGGCACATTTTACCCATTATTTGCCGAAGCGTTTGGACGCAAAATGTCTGTGGGCGCACCATACTTTAACGCAGTATTTCCATGGCCCATGTTTATTCTGTTTGCGATGTTAGGCGTTGGTCCTTTGTTGAATTGGAAGCAGCATGATTTTTCAAAACTAAAAAGTACGCTAATAAAAATGGGAATCGTTGCACTGATTTGCGCTATTGCTGCGACTTGGATGTTAGGTGAGTTTTATCTTTGGGTATTAGGTGGTTTGTTGTTATCGCTGTGGATTGCGTCTTCGAGTTTCTTTTTTGTTATGCAAAGCGGTAAAAAATCTGCATCAGTTTTTGAAAAAATTGCAGCAATGTCTCGCGCTAGTTGGGGAATGGTAATTGCGCATATTGGTGTTGGGGTATGCTTATGTGGAATCGTCATCAGCAGTTTGCATAGTGTTGAAAAAGATTTGCGAATTCGAACTGGGCAAGTAGTCAGCGTTGCCGGTTATCAATTTGAGTTGCTGAAGTCTGAGAAAGTTAATGGTCAAAATTATATAGCTTCTCGCGTGAGCTTTAATGTTTCTCGTGATGAAGAGGTTATTGGTATTTTAGCACCTGAAAAACGTTTTTATCTTGCTGGTAAGCAGGTGATGACCGAAGCTTCAATTGATGCTGGTATATTTAGAGATATTTACATATCACTAGGTGAACCACTAGATAGCAGCGAGAGTGTATGGGGCGTACGTATCTATGTGAAACCATTTATTCGCTGGATTTGGATGGGCGCTGTTTTCATGGCCTTAGGTGGTGTTATTGCTGCGTTAGATAGACGATTTGCCAAACATAAAGCCAAAATGGCTGCTAACGTTCCGTCGACTGATAGTCCCACAGTAACGAGTGAGCCGCATCCACTTGCCGGGAATCATTCTGTTAGCGGTAAACAATCAGTTACCAGTAATTAATCTGTTGTTGGCTTATAAGTAAGAAATGTTGTATGAGTAATCAATCTAAAATAATTAAAATATCAAGTATTGCCATCATATTTTTTGGCTTTATTGGGCTGTTTTTTTGGGGGCTTCAGCAAGACCCCAGTAAATTACCTTCTCAATTAATTGATTCGCCTGTACCTCAATTTAGTGTGAAAGAATTGCTGGATGACAAAAGACTTTATACAAATGCGATATTTGAAAATAAAATTACATTGCTTAATGTTTGGGCAAGTTGGTGTGCGGCTTGTTATACCGAACACCCTTATTGGAATGAATATGCTAAAAATAAGGAATTGCAAATCGTTGGATTAAATTACCGAGATAAAAAAGAAAAAGCATTACACTTTTTAAAAACTCAGGGTAATCCTTATGAAAAGATTTTATTTGATGATAATGGACGACTAGGAATTGAATTTGGGGTTTATGGTGCACCTGAAACATTTTTGATAGGACCAAATGGCAAAGTCCGTTATCGACATGTTGGCGTTGTAAGCCAAGATGTTTTTGACTCTCGATTTATGCCATTAATCGATAAAATTAAAAAGGGGTTTTAAATGCAGCGTTTTAGTTTTTTTCTCCTGTTGTTTTTATCGCTAAAAGTTTTTGCGTTTGTAGAATTAATGGAATTTGACTCTCCTGAACAGGAAAAGCGCTTCAAAAATTTAATTGTTACTTTGCGTTGTCCAACGTGTCAAAATCAAAGTCTGGCTGATTCCAATTCCATTGTTTCTGAAGATTTAAAACAAATTGTTTATGAAAAAATAAAAGCAGGCGAAAGTGATGAGCAAATTAAAGCTTTCATGAAACAACGTTATGGCGAATTTATTCTGTTTAAACCTGAAGTTAACGAAGCAAACTGGTTTTTGTGGATAGGACCGTTTATTTTTTTAGTAATATTCCTAGTATCTTTTTTCATTTGGTACAGTCGAAATAAGGAAGAAATTAACAATGACTGAATTATGGATTGCCATTATTCTTGTTCTGATTTTTAGTGTAGTTTTTGTTTGTTATTCAACCTTTTCAGACAATCAACAAGCGTCAAACGTAAAGGCTTATAATCATAATAAATTGATGCTGATTTTACCGTTGCTGTTTTTGATCATTACTCCGGTTGCTTATTTTCAACTGGGGTCCTATAAAAAACAAGCAGATTGGAATCGGGTTAAAAACAGTGCAGAGACACTGCTCAATAATGGTGATTTGTCAAATGTTGAAATGAACATGCAAGATTTAATATTAGCATTACGCACTCAAGCATTTGAAAATCCACAAAATGGACAGTTATGGTTTGAATTAGGTCAGGCGTATGCAAATCTGCAAATGCGTGATTTAGCAATGGCTTCACTTCAGCGTGCGGTTCGTGTTGACAATAATCCTGATTGGGTTGTCGCAACTGCGCAAATAATGAGTGCTGGTGATAGTAGTGATGATTTAAAGCAAGCCGCTAATATGTTAATGCAAGTACTTGAGCAAACACCTGATCATCAAAGCGCTTTGTTAACTTTGGGATTTGTTTATTATAAACTTGCGCAATTTGAAGCCGCTATTGAAGTATGGACTAATCTGGCTGCACAACCTGGAATGTCAGAACGCTCTAGAAACTTCATTCAACAGCAAATCAGTGAAGCGCAACAAGCTCTCGAATCACAATAGTGTTGTTGGTAGAAATATTAGCTATTGATTTTGCATAGATATTTTAATGATCACTCGCAATGGCGGTTGTTTAGTGTTCTATATGCAATTGTTATAGCGTATTAATCTACATATCTGTTGAGTGATGTATTTAAAAATGATTGAATCAATCGTTTTTCGTACACGGCTTTTGCTCTGTGGCTAATCCTCACAATGACTAGAATTTGATTCATTGTTATAAATTTCATATTGAATTTTGGTTGAAATCTACTCACTTGTTTGATGTCTATTGATAGCTGGAACTGTTCTTATCTCTGTTTTACAGAAAATCAGTTAACCTGAATATTATTTAAGATTATTTGAATAGTGTTTTGAGTTAAAAATGGTTATCTTTCCAACGACCTGTTCACCATAATAAAAATTGTTTATTTTCAAAGCATTTTTGTGAACAAATACACATTTTGTTATTGCAAACTGAAGGTGACTAGTGCATCTTTGCCAATGGGTTAATTGAGGAGTCAATTGGTTAGTTTATTAGGTTAATTCTGTGAGTTAATGTAAGATCGGCAAACAATCAAAAAATATGCTATAAAAAAGACTCAACGCCCATTGCCGAATGCTTTTTTGTGTGTAACATCTGGCGGGAAACCAACTCTATGAGTTACCCATAACTATTCGGGTTTATATATTTAAATCATTTAGGAGCTAAACTCTCATGAAAAAACTATCTAAAATTGTCGCTTTGGTCAGTTCATTATTTTTGATTTCGGTTTATGCCAACGTTGCCACTGCAAAATCAAATCCTTTTGCAGAAAAAGCACAACAAATCCAGACTCTGGCAGGAGAAGGTAAATGTGGTGAAGGCAAATGTGGTGACAAAAAAGGTAAAAAAGAAGGTAAAAAAGAAGGCAAGTGTGGCGAAGGAAAATGCGGTGATAAAAAGGAAGGTAAGTGCGGCGAAGGAAAATGTGGCGACAAAAAAGGTAAGAAAGAAGGCAAGTGCGGCGAAGGAAAATGTGGCGATAAAAAAGGTAAAAAAGAAGGCAAGTGCGGCGAAGGAAAATGTGGCGATAAAAAAGGTAAAAAAGAAGGTAAGTGTGGCGAAGGAAAATGTGGCGACAAAAAAGGTAAAAAAGAAGGTAAGTGCGGCGAAGGAAAGTGTGGCGGTAAATAAACCGATATTTACATTTCTTATATAAGTGTATCTGGTAAACTCCACCTTCATTTTATATGATGGTGGAGTTTCTGCATTTATCTGCTGAATTTTTACCATTCATCATTCATTTATTGATAATACATTTTAAGTACTTTTGGGGTGTCTATTTTGTACAGAATTTTGGCTTGTATCGTTACCATTATCGCTATGACCGGATGCGCTGGTAAGTCAACTCATAAAGGTGATCCTTGGGAGCAATGGAACCGTAAAGTTTATGATTTCAATAAAAGTGTTGATAAGACGATAGCTAAACCATTAACGCAAGGTTACAAAGCGGTTACACCCGATATTGTGGAGCAAGGGATCAGTAATGTTTTTGCTAATCTGGGTGACATACCTACTATGGTGAATAACTTGTTGCAAGGCAAAGTTGTTGACTCTATGTCTGATTTGGGCCGAATTGTTATTAATTCTACCATTGGAATTGCTGGGTTATGGGATCCGGCAACAGAGATGGGATTGATGAAGCATGATGAAGATTTTGGACAGACTCTGGGGGCATGGGGAATGAATCCTGGTCCATATATTATGCTCCCGTTTTTGGGGCCTTCGACGTTACGTGACACAGCTGCTTTTCCTGCAGATTCAAAATTGGATTTGTTCAATCAAATCAATCATATACCAACTCGTAATCAACTGACGTTTTTGCAACTGGTCGATCAACGTTCAGCACTAATGAAGTATGAAGATCAATTGCGCGATGTTGCCGATGAATATGCGTTTATTCGAGATTTTTATCTACAAAATCGTCGATATAAAGTATTAGACGGCAATATCCCATTTGAAGATGACTGTGAAAATCCTGACGACTGCGACTTTTAATCTTGGCTGGTTTCTATTTTTTAATTGCTAGAAGATTTTAAAACCAAGCGTATGGGACAAATTTTAGTATACATATCATTAAAAACTGCATGCTAACAATGGTGAGATAAAATTGACGATTTTACCAGGATTGAACATTCTGCCTATGGTTTGTTTGATTAATAAGCTGTTTTAAGGAAAGAGGATAACTTAGCTTGCCTGCTTATTTTATCTAGCGTTTACCAATTTAGAGTTTACCAATCTAGAGTTAAGAAAATATCAGATTGAGCACTGATCAACTTTGCAATTTATATTCTGCTGCTTGGGGTTTATTGTGTTAAATAGTTAATGAACTGATTTAATAACGCATCAACATTCATACCGCTAATTATTTAACACATTAATATATTCTATAAGTTATTTTACACCATCGATGGTTCCAGCTATTTCGTAGCGTCCATCGTCTAGTACTTCTACTCGTTTTACTTCAAATTTTGCTTGCAATGGAGGTAATTTGCTTTGCTCCGATCGAATATCTACTTCTAAGATCTGACCCATTGTAAATTTTTGATCGGTGATAAACATTACTCCGTCACCACTTAAATTTTTACTGTCACCTTCATATTTATTTCCAGTATCGGTATCAGTAATAGTGACTTTTGCGTCGACAAACATCCGAATAAAGTTTCTTTTTTCTTCATAATCCTTATTCATTGACGGCATTAAGTACCTCCTAGCAGTTCTAATAGGATATAATTGATTTTCGTTTATAAACAATAAGACGTCAATCAAAAACGCGCAACTATTTCTTGTGATTATTTAATGGTATGTTATAAATTCATACAATAAGACCGTTCTTCAAGGTGAGGTGGATCGTTTGCATGGATTCGGGGAAAACAGGGCTAGAGCCGATGTTTAATACCAGTAAAGTGCTGGTAATCGATGATGAACCGCTGGTTAGAGAGAGTGTTGTTATTTATCTCGAAGATAGTGGATATCAGGTTTTTGAAGCCGTTGACGGCCAACAGGGTATCGAGCACTTCTGTGAGTTTAACCCGGATGTTGTGCTTTGCGACTTACGTATGCCCGGCATGGACGGACTTGAAGTGTTGCGTAAGTTGAATGAAATTTCACCTAACACACCGATTATTATTGTCTCTGGCGCTGGTCAGATACAGGACGTTGTAGAGGCGTTGCGTCTTGGGGCACTCGATTATCTGGTTAAACCTATTACCGATATGGCTGTGTTAGAAAATGCCATTATTAATGCGCTCAGAAGGCATCAGCTTGAAGAGGAAAATAAGGCTTATAGAAAGGAGTTAGAGCTTGCAAATAACGAGCTGGAGCGCAATCTAGAACTTCTGCAACAGGATCAAGAAGCTGGCAGAAGGGCTCAGTTACAGTTACTACCAGAACCCGATGCAACCATTCAAGGTTTTAGATTTCAACACATGATCATTCCATCACTCAATCTAAGTGGTGACTTTATCGATTACTTTCAAATTTCTGACCGCTATCTAGGGTTTTATATCGCCGACGTATCAGGTCATGGTGCGGCCGCTGCATTTGTTACCATGACTTTAAAAAGTTTGATAAATCAACCATTAAGACAATATCGTCTGGGTGAGAATGAGGCCATTATCAATCCTGCCGAATTTATAAAATATCTAAATCGAGAATTGATCGGCGCCAATCTCGGAAAGCATATCACGGTATTTTATGCGGTAATTGATGTGGTCTTAAATCAGCTGAATTATTCTGTTGCGGGACAATATCCTGCTCCTATTATTTATAATAATCAACAAATCAACTTACTCAAAGATGGTGGATTTCCTGTCGGTCTATTCGATTGGGCTGGTTTTGAAAATAAGACTATGCCAATTGCGAATGATTTTAAACTGGTTATGGTTTCCGATGGTTGGCTGGAATTACATTCAACTAATGATTCGCCTGCTGAGGAATCTCTTTTATTGGATTTTGTCGCGAAAAATCCATTGGATATAAATTCATTTATGAGCCCGGTAAAAGGCTACTCTAAGTCAAATATGCCGGATGATATTACTATTTTTATTGTTTCAAAGGAAAACCCATAATGGATGGAGCAATATACGCTGCAAGTGTCGATGGTATTGACTATATCAAGTTTGTTGGCACCGTAAGATATTCTCATTGTTCAGGGTTAGAGGCGTACATTGATACGCTTTTTGCTGAAAACCCGTGTAATGAAATTGCTATAGATCTCGAAGATGCAGAAATACTCGATAGTACTGCATTGGGATTACTGGCAAAAGTTGCCATTGAAATGAAAAAACGTACCGAGAAACGACCAGTTATATTTATGGCACCAGGTGAACTGACAAACATTATAAAACGTGTTTGTTTTGACCAGGTTTTTAGTCTGGTCTTTGATAATCATCGTCAGCCAATCGAAGAACTCGAAGAATTGGTGGCCCAACCACAAGATGATGAAACGGTTTTAAGACGTGTTATTGAAGCTCACCGCAATCTCGCTGAATTAAGTCAGGAGAATAAAGCGCTATATACCGATATAACTAATGTTTTAAAGTAGTTACAGGGTATGCCACATTAGCTGATTGGCTTCACCATTTCTTTTTAGGGCCAAATAAAGTGTCATCAGGTGCCTCATCCTGTGATACTTCGGTAGGCTCCTGCTTTGGTGCATCGTCAAAAGAAAGTTCGGTATTAAAGGCTTTTTGCGGAGTACTCATAATTAATTCGAGTAAGTCTTTTTCCAGTTTTTTCAAGCGTTCATTTTTATTGGTCACTTTGGCCATCATTACTTGTGCTGTTGAAAATTCGCGCTGCGCCTGAACATATTCGTGTTTGGCCAATGAGTCTTTACCTTGCTGAATGTAAGCACAAATTTTAGATTCAGAAATCAAGCCCATGATACGATTGATAGCTTGCGGCACCAGGCCACTAAGCCCGCCACTGGTTTTGCGTACTTTAAGAATATATTTTGCCAGTTTTGATAACTGATTAATTTGAACTTTGAGTTGTTCTAAATCACTCGGTATATTCAGGCTCTGACTATCTACTGGAGAAGCGGGTTGGTTAAGGTTCTCTTTTAAAATATCAATATTTCGGTTATTAGTTGAATCATCAGGTACTAAATGCTGAATCGCTTTAAGATTAGCCAGTGTGTACTGGATCAGTATTTTTCTGGTTTCGGGGCCCACCGGTAAATGACTGATATTACTCAATATGGTTGATGCCTGATTGGCTCGGTAGCGATACTGACTAATGCGTTGGCGTAGTGCTGCTTTTTGTTCTTCCCGTTTTTGAATAAAGGTGATCACTGCAACGCAGCCAATCAAAATAATTGTAATCGATAAAATAATTGTAAAGTTCATTCAATTTCTACTTAAAAGCTTTGTTTTTTATTTTTATGGTTAAATTCAATAGATTCTCTTTTGGGGTCAGGGAATAATAATCTTGAAAACACCGCCTCCCAGTCGGCCACCATTATTTAACAATATTTTCCCTTTTTTTTCACCATGATAATGCAACTCGGCTACCTGTTGGGCAAAAAACAAACCTAATCCCGTGCTACCAGTTGATTGATTAATACCTAACATATAATTACCCGCCAGTTCCAACATTGGTCCAGGATAACCCGGACCATCATCATAAATTGCAATTTCAACGGAATCTGTAACTTCAGCGGAGATTAAAATTTGTGAATGTGCATAACGAATCGCATTACCAATAATATTCGATAACACCATAGAGAGTAGAGATTCGTCAAATACGGCCTCAGTCATATCATCGGCCTCAATCTGGTAGCTAAATCCTTTTGCCTGTAAAAGTGGTTCATTGGCAATGATTTGCTCTTCGATAAAGTCATACAAGTTATGATAACTGGGATTAAATGGTAATTGATTGTTTTCAATTTTATATAAGGCGAGTAATTGCATCATTGCATTGTTTACTCGAGAAGATTCATATTGAACAATGCCATATTCGGGTGAAGCTTTTTCTTTGGGCAAATCGTTGAGTAAGCGATTGAATGCGTTGAGTAACATACCCAATGAGTTTTTCATGTCATGTACTGTTGATGCTAGGATTGTACTAAAAATATTTTCATTTTGATTATTCATCTCACACCTTAAAGACTTTGAATCATAAGTTGGGTTAAACGTGATAACTCAGAATAACGAGAGTATCGACTGTCTTCAGGAGAAAGCTTGGTAATACTGGATAGAATTTTTTCAGCTTTACTCAAGTCATTATTTTTATTTTTAGAGCTTTGTGCTCTTTTCAATAACGACTGTACATGATTCAAATTAATATTAACGTTATTGGGAGCAATTTCTGAGGCTTGTGAAAAATAATCAATTGCTGAACTGAAATCTTTCACTCTAAAACTTTCGATAGCCTTATTATTTAACTGGTTGGCTTTTTTGCTATTAGCAATTAAATTCTTATTGGTTGTAAGCTTTTCGGCTTTTTGTAAAAAGTCAGGGTCATCAAAATACTGCTCAACGGCTTCTTCTAAAATTGATTCGGCTAATTCATTTTGTCCTAGATGTTTTAATGACTCTGATATTTCGATACTTTCTTTTGAACCAATATGTTCTTCTATACGGTTGTAGTATTTATTTGCTGCGTTCAAGTACTTCTGCATTTTTTGTTCGTCTTGTGTAATTGAACTGAAGTCTGCATGAGCAACCGCACTTCTAAATTGTACAGTAGGATTTTCTTTAAAACGACGATCTAACGATTCAAAAACTGTTTCGCTTTCGGCAATGAGTTTACTCCGATCTGCATCGGAATTCCCCTTTAGTTGCATGCCGATAGATTTGGTTAGTTTAATATATTCGTCGGGGGTTGAAAAAGCTGAGTTTTTCCCAAACTTGACCGCTTGTCTAAATGCCTGAGTCATTGTGTCCACATCGTCATTTTCTTCGGCAATATCACCGAGCAGTTTTTGACGATGTAGCGCTTTCGGCGAGCGCTCAACGGCTTTAAGTAAGGTGTTTTGAGCCTCAATAGGACGACCCTGCTCGTGTAAAACTTTGGCTAGCCAGTCATATGCTTCAATGACCATCGGAAATTCATTAGTCATATCCGTAAATAAGTCGGCCGCTTTAGTTAGCTCATTTTTGGCATAAAATATTTCGCCAACACCTAACATTGCCCAAGGAATGGGGCGCTCATTGACTATTTGGGTCGTTAATTCTAGCGCTTTATCATAAGCTTTAAGTTTTCTCAGGCAATTAAACTTTAATCTGAGAAAAGCCATACGAAATTTAGGGTGCTGTTGGATTAATTCATCACTAGTGCTGATTGCTTCTTTCCAGCGCTTTTTATTCATTAGCTGTGACACAGGCGAGAGTATTTCCTTTTTATGGATAGCCTTATCTAGTCTCGACTTTAATATACTGCCGCTAAAAGGTTTTGTTAAATAGCTATCTGGCTGAAATTCGAGCGCACCCATTACCATAGCAGTGGTATTTTCTGCAGTAATCATGATAAACACAGAATTGGTTTTCAGGAGATTAAATGAAATCAGCTCTTCTAATACTTGCTGTCCATCTTTGGTATTACCTAAATTATAGTCCGAGAGAATAATATCGAACTTACGCTCTCGACAAGCTTGAATAGCATCTTCACCATTATAGACCAAGGAGATGTTTTTACTGCCCATCCGTTGCATCATTCCTCGTAGCGATCGCGCAAACTCGGTAAAGTCTTCAATAATTAATACCGTCTTTTGTGAGTAGCGCACCAAGGGCTTTTTAGCTAATAATACATTTTCAGACATTATCTTGCTGACAGGTTGGTTAAATACTGATAGCCTTTCGCGCTATTACAGCTCAAGGCCATTCTTAAAAGATATTAGAAGTATAGTTATAATAATGAGATAAATCTGAAATCTTCTATTTTAGGTAAAAAAATGTCACCAAAAATTGATGAAAAACTGGTAATTGCGATATCTTCGAGAGCTTTGTTTGATTTAACTGAAAGTCACCAGATATTTGAGCAGCAAGGGATCAAGGCATATTCAGACTATCAAATTGAACATGAAGACATTCCATTACAACCTGGCAGCGCCTTCCCAATCGTCGAAAAACTATTAAAGCTGAATCAGCAAACGGTTGAAAAGCCTGTTGTTGAGGTGGTTTTATTATCTCGTAATAGTGCGGATACTGGGCTAAGAATCTTTAACTCAATACAACATTATCAATTAAATATTACCAGAGCGGCCTTTTCGAGTGGTCGTAGCCCGTATCGTTATGTACCAGCGTTTGCTTCTCATCTGTTTCTATCAACCGATCCGTCAGATGTAAGGGCTGCCTTAAAAGATGGTTTTGCCGCAGCGACCATTTTGCCGCGTCAAGGCAATCAGGCGGAAGTATCGCAAGAGCTACGGATTGCATTTGATGGCGACGCGGTAATATTCTCTGATGAATCTGAAAAAATATATAAAAATCAAGGGCTCCGAGCATTTACCGAAAACGAAACAGCAGAAGCGAATGTGCCATTGGCTGGTGGGCCATTTAAGAATTTTCTGGCGGCTTTACATCGTTTACAACAAGATTATACTCCCGACAACTGCCCAATTCGAACTGCACTGGTTACTGCGCGCTCCGCCCCGGCTCATGAGCGAGTAATTAAAACGCTGAGAGACTGGAACATTCGTATTGATGAAGCCTTATTTCTTGGCGGTATGCCCAAAGGAAAATTTTTACGTGCATTCGGTGCCGATGTATTTTTTGATGATCAGGCAACTCACTGTGATGATGCATCGATTCATGTGGCAACTGGCCATGTACCTCATGGCGTTGCCAATGATTAATTTACTTAATGAATTTATAGGCAGATTGTCAAACACTAGCTTTAGCAGTTTAACTGCATTTTATAATCCACCCAGTTGTTTAATCTTAAAAGTAGTATGTTTGAGCTAATCAATTGGAGTTATATTAAAATAAGTTACATTATTTTACTTCAAATCGACTCTCTTCAATTCAATTCAATTCAAGTCAAGTCATCACATTACTTGCTTCATTTCACTGTAAATCAAAATAAAGTTGAATAGAATCAAATTGCTATAACAATTAATTCAGAAGTGGATTCATAATGAATGGCGAAGGTGAACCTGGCTTTTACAATGAGTTGCGTGCATACGCAAAAATCGAAAGAATATATCAATTCTAAGATTGCCAGCAACGCGTTAAGCATGACTCAGTCTAAAGACTGTTTCGTATCTTATTCAACATTCACCAGGATTTTTTTGAGTTTTAGAAGGATTTCGATTGATTTTCTTGTGAATTGGAAAAATGGGACTATTCTTATAGTAATTCTGAGCTTTAAACGATTTTACTATAAGTGCCAGGATGGATTTTAGTTGAGATTGGTTTTAGCGTGTTTCTATTTTAAAAATAGTACCAGAATGTGTGCATAAATGGTCGTTGGTGATACCTAATTTACCTTTTCATTTTGGAAACTCATGAAACTTCAACAAATTAAATACATATTTGAGGTAGCCAGAAATCAGTTAAATGTTTCTGCAACAGCGGAAAGTTTATTTACCTCTCAGCCAGGAATTAGTAAACAAATTCGATTATTGGAGGACGAATTAGGTGTTGAGGTATTTGTCAGGAGTGGAAAGCACTTAACAAATATCACACCAGCAGGCCGAGAAATATTACCGGTGGCTGAACATATCCTCAAACAAGTGAGAAAAATTCAGGACATCGCTGCCAGTCATGTTAATCACAAAGAAGGGCGACTGAATCTTTCAACAACGCATACCTTTTCGCGTTACTTTTTGCCGAAAGTGGTTGAGTCGTATCGCAAACAATATTCTCGTGTTGCCATGCATATTTTCCAAAGTAGCGGCAAGCAAACTAATTCTGATTTAGATGAAGGGAAACTAGATTTTGCACTTGCACATGAGGGTGAAAATGGATTTGTTGAAAAGATTCATTTACCTTGTTTCTACTGGACTCGTTGCATTGTCGTGCCGGCATCCCATCCATTGAACAAAAAAGAAAATATTAATTTTGATATTTTGGCCCAGTATCCCTTGTTGACTCATACCAGCCCTGGCGGAGATAAGAATCCAATTCTAACCCGTTTTAAAGAACATGGTTTTTCACCTGAAATTGTTTTTAGCGCAGCAGACTGTGAAGTGATCAAGTCTTATGTGCGAATGGGGCTCGGGGTTGGTATTATTGCAAATATGGCATATGAGAAAGAAGCCGACAGTGATTTGGTTAAAATTCCGATCGATCATCTTTTTGAACCCTCTCTAGTGAATGTTGTTTTTGACCGTAATCTGTATTTTCGTGAATATATTTTTGCTTTCATTGAGACCTTAGCGCCACAACTTACGAAAGATTTAATTCTTCAATCGCAACTGACTAAGTCTTCAAATAAAATATCTAAACTGGTTGATACTAATCAAATTCCTGTACTGTAATACGTCTTTTGGTGGTTACTGTTTGATGATTTTATTTGATACTCTTTTGAGGAATACTTTGGTTATTTATTAAATAACTAAGGATGGTTTTTTGAGAGAACAAAAAGGTGTCTCTGCAAAGCTTTGGCGAGATTACTTCAGTTTACGCTAAGCAAGAACGCTATTTATTGTTCTTGCTCTACCATTGTGTTGATATTTCAAATCTGTCGATATTTCAAAGAGTAATTATTCCCCAGCTCACTTTGCTTGTGATATGGTGGCGATATTTTGTAAAATGCGTGTAGAAAAAAACACTTGGTGAAAATTAATTTAATGCAAAATAATAACAATGACTCCCATGTGACAGACAACCAGGATGTGAACCAAAGTACAGGCACAGGACTCGATGAGCAAAATGCGAATCGTCAAGATGAACAACTTGATAGTCGTTATGACGATGAATCAGACCTCAAATACAAGACTAAGTTAAAACAAGAGAACAGCAATAATACAGAGTCTACCAGTCACCCTTTAAGGCAGTTGTTTTTCTTTCAGATAAAGCTTTTATTTGATGCCCTTCGAGATGTTCTACTCAGCCCAATATCAATTGTTGCAACTGCTGCTGATCTGATCGAGGGACGACGAGGCCAAAATAGTTATTTTGAAAGACTAATGCGTATTGGACGGCGCAGTGATCGCCATATTAGTCTTTTTGGTCAGGATGATTCCGTTATCTTGGAAAAAAGTCATACGGTCGATAGTTTGTTAACTAAAGTTGAGGAAATAGTGATCAAAGAATACCAAAATGGTGATATTTCCGAAAAAACCAAAACGGCTATCACCAAGCGAATTAAAGAAAAACTTAGTCGACTATAATCAAAAAAATAAGCAACAACTATTAATATGAATCGATGCTGCCAATTAAATTTTCTATCAATAATAGTTAATCAATGACGCAATTATTTTTTTGATTCCAAGCGTAAATTTTTAAAGTTCCAATTGGTGCCATGAAAACCAATTGCATGCCACAATCTGGTGAAAAAGTCTCGAGTATAATCCAAGAACAAATAAATTATTGGTAAACAAATGAGTGTCGTGACTGTCGAATAAGCCAGCCCGCCAATGACTGCTCTGGCCATCGGAAAATAAGGGGGGCCTCCGCCGCCTAATTGAGTATCTCCCAAGCTTAATGGCAATAATCCTAGTATCGTAGTTAAAACCGTCATTAAAATAGGTCTGATGCGGTCGTTTGCGGCATGTAAAATAGCTTCTCTCTTTTCAATTCCCTCTGCTCGATAGTGGTTAATTCGGTCAACCAAGACAATCCCATTGTTTACTACTACACCCATTAAAACTAATATTCCGATGAGTGCCATCATCGAAAATGTTGTGTCGGTAAATAAGAAATACCAGTAAACACCGGTGATAGCATAAGCGATTGAAGTTATCACGACTAACGGTAACATGAGAGATTCAAACAGTGCTGCCATCACGATAAATATCATCAATACTGCCAACAACATATTCGTCATCATGATTCGACCAATTTTTTCTTCTCGTTCTGTACTGCGTCCAAAGCCCCAGTTATAGCCATCTGGTAGTGTAATATCCTTCATTAACTGATTGGTCGCTTCGCGAATTTCTTTTGCCGTGGTGTCTGAGTAATCTAACGTTAGACGCACCGAGGTTTTCCTATCAAAACGGGTAATTTGCGGTAATGATTGGGTCACTTGTAATTGGCTAATCGACGCCAGTCTGACGTTGGTGGGGGAGCCTGGTTTAGGATTAGGTAATTCTATTGGTAGGCCTGCCAAGTCATTAATAGTGGCTTGCTTACGGTCAACAAAAGTTAAAGTAATGTCTGTTTCACCGAAGTCTGAGCGAAAGGTTTTTAACTGTTGCTTGCGCAAGGCAATCGATATTGTGCGTGCGACTGACTGAGGGGTTAAACCTAACTGGTTTAATCGGGTTGTGTTTAATTTAACCTTAACTTCTTGACTACCTTGTTGTGTTGCAGGTTTTACATGAGTTACTCCTTTAATATTTTGCAAGATGGGCATTACCTGTCTGGAAATATCCAGCAATGTATCAGTGTCTTCACCATTAATACCGATAGTCAGTGCATCTTGACCTCCACCTCGACGGCGATCAAAAGATGGGCGAGCAATAGCCAGTTTAGGCATGTTTTTTTCGACAAACTCTCGAATTTCTTTATTGGTTTTTGTTCGTTGATCATCATCAACCAATAATAATGTTGAACCTGCTTGGTTATTCGAATAGAAAGAGTAAACATTTTTAATATCTAATTCTTCTTGGTGAGAATACAGGAAGTTTTCTACTTGAAATACGGCTTGTTCAACTTTTTCAATTTCATAATCGCCTTGAATGTTATATAAAAAGAACAGTCTTGAGTTTTCTTCATCAGGGAACATATCTGATTTGACAAATTTCTGGGGAATAACCATAGATACCAGGAAAAAAATCGCAACAAAGGCCGCGATGACTGGATGTCGCATCAACCAGGAAATCATTGCAGAGTAGCGCCCGTGTTCTTTAATTGTGTCGGTATGGCTAATTTTTTTAGTTTCCGATTTTAAACGACTTAAGCACAGTGGGATAATCGTTGTTGCGATAAACAATGAGGCAACCAAGGAAAGAATTATGGTTGCGGCAACATGACTTAAGAATATGGTGATATCCATTTTTTCGCCAATGATGTTGGGTAAAAATACAATTGCTGTGGTAATGGTGCCGGCCACAACGGGTATACCAACATCTTTAACGCCTTTTAATGTTGCTTCGACCGGGTTATCAGGCATTTGCTGACGATAACCAAAAATACTTTCACTGACCACGACAGCATTATCAACCAACATACCTACCGCCAGCATTAATCCCATCATGGATAAAATATTAATGCTGATATTGAGAAAATACATGGCTGCAAAAGTTATCAGTAATGAGAACGGAACTGCCAGTGAGACAATTAAGGTTAGTCGTATATCTCTTAAAAATAGAAAGAGTACCACTGATGAAAGTAAAAATCCTAACAGGCCAGATTGAGCGATATCCTTTATTGAACTGGTCACGCCATCTGCCTGGTTTTCCATAACAAATAATTTTATACCAGTAAACTCAGGTAACTCTTCGATTTTTTTCATTTCTTCAATAATAAGATCGGCTGTTTTTACCAAATTAGCATCGGCTTCACGAGTAATATTAATACCAACGGCATATTTTCTATCAAGATGTCGGCCGATTTCGATTTCTTCTTTGGCATAACTGATTTTGGCAATATCTGAAAGTTTAAGTCCTTGTGAATTGATAACAAAATTTTCGATATCATCTTTACTGGAAAATTCCTGATTGACGGTAATCCGAATACTGTGATTTTGGTTATTAATTTCGCCCGCAGAAGTTAAGCTATTGGCGCTTTGTAATGTCCGCATTAATTGATTGATATCGATATGATAAGCTGAAATTCGTTCAGGAATTAATTCAATCTGATAGGTTTTGGGGGCAACACCGTGAATTTCTACTTTGGAAACGCCAGGAATTCTCTCTATTCTTTGCTTAAGTTGACGATTTAATACCTGAAATGCATCACTTAAATCGGTATCTGCCGAGAGCCGCGCTTCTATGATGGGTTGATCATTTGTACTACCCGTAAATATTTGTACGCGTCGTAAGTCTTCAGGGAGTTCTGCCTTTATCGCATCGACCTTTTCACGCGCTTCAATACCTTTGAGCTTTGCATTAACACCCCAGTCAAATAGCATAAATACTTGACCAAAATCGCGTGTTGTATTGGATTGCATTTGCTGAACAGCGCCGATAGTGGCCAGTGTTTCCTCGAGGGGGCGAGTAATACTTTTTTCAATTTCTTGTGGCGTGGCGCCAGGGTAGTTGGCGTGTACAAACACGCCAGGAAATTGCACCGTCGGAAAGAACTCTAGTGGAAGCAGTCGGCTGGCGGCTAGTCCCATTACCACAGTACATACAAAAATCATCGATACGGTAACCGGGCGTTTTAATGCCAGTTTGGTAAACCACATGATTATGCCTCCTGCTCAAAATTAATTGGATTTGAGTAATCTTTGCGATCGAGAATCTGGTACATAACAGGAATAACTATCAGCGTTAGCAATGTCGAAATGAGTAAGCCGCCTATTACGGTTATTGCCATCGGGGCTCTGATTTCCGTGCCTTCTCCAAGACCCAAAGCCAATGGAAGCATACCGAGAGTTGTGGTTAATGTCGTCATTAAAATTGGTCTTAAGCGAGAGTTTGCTGCTTCGATAATGGCGGGGATTTTCTCATATCCGGCAATGCGTAACTGATTAATTTTATCAATCAAAACAATCGCATTGTTTACCACAATTCCGGCCAGCATTATCAGTCCCAAAAATACGACTACGCTGATTTCTGTATTGGTTATAACTAGCGCAAATATTGCACCAATAATTGCGAGGGGAATACTCAGTAAAATAATAAAAGGGTGAAGCAATGATTCAAACTGTGAAGCCATTACCAAGTAAACTAAAAATACAGCTAAAGCTAATGCCATAAGCAATGAAGTATAACTACGCTCCAGTTCTTCGCCTTGACCACCAAATTGATAGTAAGTACCAAAAGGGAGTTGTATATTATTGAGGATTTGCTTTGCTTCATTAACTGCCTCACCAATGCCACCATATTGAATCTGGCCTTCAACCAAAATAACGCGTTGCTGATCGATTCGCATAATTTCACTAGGGCCATAAGTTTCAGTTATAGTAGCAACAGCACTTAATGGAATGGGATTGGGGGAAGTAGGGTTAATGATTAAGTTTTTAACATCCTCTAATTCATCTCTCGCTGATTCTTCAAGCCTGACCAAAACATCAATTTGTTGCTCGCGTAATCGATAGCGAGTTGCTTTATTTCCTCGTATTGCATTTACAACGGTACGATTCGCTTGTTCGATAGATAAACCGAGCTGTGCCATTTTGTATTGATCGAAGGTAATTTGTGCTTCGGGGTAACCATTTTTCATATTGGTATGTAAATCGACAAAGCGATCAGATTGGCTTAAATTGTTGATAACTTTATTGGCCGCACTTTTTAACAGATTTAAATCATAACCATACACTTCAACACTCAGCGGTGTCGTAAAGCTAAAAAGCTGAGGGCGCTGTGCGTCGGATTTTATACTTTGTGACTCTTGAGTTAAAAAGTCGCGGATCTGATTGAGTAAGCGATCTTCTTGCGAACGCGAAATACCTTTTACAAGTAATAGCGTGAACTCTGCCTTATTTTCTCCTTCTTGTTCAGGATTGGCTGTTAATTGATTCCCTGTGCCTGCGGTAGCAAAAACTTCTTTAACACCATCGAACTGGAATAGCTTTGACGAAAGGTTAATAACTTTTTGGTCGGTTAATTCAATAGCTGTTCCAGGTGAAAACTCAACTTTGACTTTTAATTGACCTTGCGCCATTTCAGGAAGAACAACTTTTGACAGGTTATTGATACTTAACAAACTGAGTGCCAGTAAGCCAAAAGCAATAACTAAAGTAACTGATTTTTGATTCAGCGCAGCCTTTAGTAGCTTTTGATAGACACGGGTTAATGATTGATAAATCGCTTCAAATACCCGGCGTAGTGGAATAAAAATAATTTGAAAAACTTTAGAAAGAATAAAAATAATTGACTTGATCAATAGAATTAACGCTGAAAAAATTAGTATTATTAACTCAAATGGAAATAATAAAAAACGCTTGGTCATGCTTTTTTCACTACGTTCAAATACTGGTGTAGAACGTTGCTTTTTAAATCCATAAGCTGCCATTGTTGGAATCAAAGTTAAGGCGACTGCAAGTGAAACTATCAGCGAAAAAGTAATCGTCAGAGCTTGATCACTAAATAATTGGCCTGCAATACCTTCAACAAATATCAGCGGTAGAAAAACTGCAATGGTAGTTAGTGTTGAAGCTGTAATCGCACCAGAAACTTCACTGGTTCCTTCTAATGCCGCTTGGGCAAGTGGCTGTCCTTGTGATTTTTTCTGAGAAATATTTTCTAATACGACGATCGCATTATCGACTAACATGCCTACGGCAAGCGCTAATCCACCCAGCGACATAATATTCATATCGATTTTTGCACCAAACATTAAGTTAAATGTGATGATGACAGAGAGCGGAATTGTCGCTGAAATAATTAGTGTTGCAGTCACTTCACCAAGAAATAGGTAAATGATAACCATGGCTAAAATGCCACCAATAATGGCTGATGAAATTAATTCTGAAATAGCGTGGTCAATAAACTTGGATGAATCAGTTAATATTGTCAGCTTGGTATTGGCTGGCAGTGATTCTTTTATCTTTTCAACTTCTGTGCGAATCGCTTCTGCAACAATGACTGTATTTGCATCACCTTCTTTATAAATGGCCAGTTCGACAGCTTGTTGTGAATTGTGACGAATAATTGAAGTTGGATCTTTATAGCCAAAATTAACTTCGGCTACATCTTTTAAGCGAATGATTTTTTGATCACGCGATAAAATAACGGTATTAGCAAAATCATCTATGGTTTGAAATTCATTAAATGTGCGTACAAGTAATTGTTGTTGGCCATTTCGAATCTGGCCACCACTCATATTGATATTTTGTGTTTTTAATCGTTGTGCGATATCTTCAACGGTTAAATTCAATTGTGCCAATTGGGTTTGATCTAGCAGAATTTGTATTTCATCTTCTAATCCGCCACTCGCTTTAGCTGCCGCAACCCCTTCAACAGTTTCTAGTTTTCGTGAGAGTTGATTGTCAGCAAAACGTCTAAGTTTTGTCAGGTTTAAAACCGGATCTTGATTGTCGATGGTTTCAGTATTATTGGGGTCAACCTTGATGTTATTGTCGGTTGACTTGCTATTAGCCGATTTGGCATTATCAGCTTGATTTTTTGATGATGCTTGTTGACTTAGACTAAACCGAATAATGGGTTCATTATTGGGATTAAAACGTAGTAAAGAGGGGGATTTTATTTCGAGAGGTAACTCGACTTGTTCAAGTTTTTCTCTGACATCTAGACTCGCGACATCGATATTGGTGCCCCAGTAAAACTCCAGATAAATATCTGAACGACCAGCTTTGGAAACAGAACGTTGCTGCCTTAATCCTTTAATCGTACCTAAAACTCCCTCTAAAGGACGAGTTACCAGATTTTCAACTTCTGCTGGAGCTGCCCCTTCAAAATCTGTTCTTACGGTTAAGGTTGGATAATTTAATTCGGGTAACAGATTAAATCCAAGCCTGTTAACCAGTACCAGACCAAACACCAGCGCGGCTAGGGTAAACATCGCAACAGTTACCGGACGACGAATAGCAACGGCAATTAAATTCATTATCTTTCCTTTGGTTGGGCACCGGAAAATTCTCCTGGTGCAAATGATTACTAGGAGTCAGGAAATATTATTATTAAACGATTAGTTTTTATTTTAGTCCGTCAACCCGCTTAGTGGTTGACGGCTACATTAGATACACTGGTTGATTTTTCAGCTTTATTTTTGTCGACCACATTTTCCGAAGCAACAATTTCAACTTTTGTATCGTGTTTTAAGATTTGTTGGCCGGTTGTGATGACTTGAGAATTATCATTTAGCCCACTCACTATTTCGACAATACCGTTATGTTTGAAACCGGTTTCGATGGCAATTCGTTTGGCAATATTGTCTTCAACCACAAATACATGTGAGCGATTATCTTGTGTAATGATTGCTTGCTGCTCAAGTAATAAGCTATCAGCATGGACATTAAAGACTACTTCGACCTTACCGAACATACCGGGTTTTAGTTGATTATTTAGATTGTTTAATTTTGCAACAACTTTAAATGTCCCTGTTGATGTATCAATTGACGGTCTGATTCTTTCAATTTTTCCAACAATTGTATTTTCAGCATAAGCATCAACTTTGAGTAAAATATCTTGACCTTTTTTAACGTTACTCATTTCTCTTTCAGGTAAATGTAACACGGCTTTCAATGATTGGGGATCGACAATCTTGAATAAGATGTCGCTTTCTCGCACAAAGTTGCCTATTTTTACATTTCTTTCGGTAATGACTCCATCGATAGGGGCTTTAATACTGGCGTAGCGTAGCTTTAGTTTTGCCAGTTGAAATTGTGCTTGCTGAGACTGATATTCGAACTTGGCGCGATCTAGCGCGTCACTGCTGCCCAACTTTCGATTAAATAGTGTTTGTTGGCGGTCGAGTTCTTTTTTCAATTTGTTTGAAGTAGCTTCCATTTGGGCAACTTCAAGTGATAACTGTTCAATGTCTAATTGTGCTAATAGCTCGCCTTTCTTAACTAAATCACCTTCTTCAACTAAAAGCTTTTGCAATAAACCACTCGATCTTGCAACAACTTGCGCATCACTTTCTGCTTCCAGCGTTGTTATGGTTCGATAGGTTTGTTTTATTTCGCCTCGTGATACGCTAACAACTTCAACAGGAACCGGTGCCTTTTCTTTTTGCTTTGCTTTGCCATCATCACCTGAAGCCTTTTCGTCTTTTGCTTGTTTACTTTTATCATCTTGAGAAGCCTGTTTTTGATCATCACTTTGTCCACTGTCACTACAGGCCGTGGTAAGTACTGATAAACCCAGCATAATGGATAAAAACGTCATTTTTAGCCGTTCGGTCGAATTAGCAGCAAATAATTTCATGAAAGATCCTTGATGTTGTGTCAATTAGGCAAACCAGTTAAGGAATATTTTATTTAACAGGCTAATAGCAGATAGCGTGCCAACTACCGTTAAATTAAATATGTTCCTTATAAACCCTTATTTTCATAAGGTGTATGCTGTATTATATGACTATAACACCTTTCAAGGTGTGTCTGTTTTGTAACAAAAGTTTTTTTATGATTAACAAATTAACGAATTAATAGTGGATTTGACTAATTCAACTTATCTATAGGGTAATCAAAATGATTTATTGATTAATAGATGCCACTAATTCCAATATTTGACGGGGATTTTCTGGTGTTACAAGTTGTCGATTTTAATATTAACTGAAGGTCTCATAGTTAAAACCGTCCATATTATCCGTATTCCACTGTTATTTTCACCGATGATATTTGAGTTTTTACATAATAAGTAATACTAATTAAAAAACTTTAGAATAGCTCAATATCTGGCTCAATGGCTTCCTTGGTTTTGGTTTTGGCAATCAGTTTATTGACTGCAGTTTCAAAGCCTTCACCACTTTTAATAGCTTCATAAAGCTCTGTTTCTTCCTGCATGGTGTAGCTTTTCTCAATACTGTGAAAAATAGATTCCCACTTTTGCTCATCCTGCAATTTTTCTGCGTCATTTAGCAATAGAATTGCTTTTTGCATACTGCTTAATATATGAGCAAGTCTCTGATTCATTCGATCATAAAATTGAAAATCTACTACAGACTGTTTGACTTGCAGCTCAGTTTTTTTATGCAATCGATGGATTTCTGCGATGTTCGGTTCAGGTTTTTCATTGAGTAACTCATTGATTCGGCTATGTTGACGAACAATTTCTAGAAATAATTTGGTTAAGTCGTTAAACGGCTTTTCTGATTCTCGCAGCGAAATTGAAAGTTGAGCAGCGGCAAGCTGAAGTAACATGACTTGATTTTCTGTTTGACTCATCTGGATTCCTGCAAATTTTAATTCATACTTTTTATCAGTACCTGATAACTATTGCCAATTAAATCAACTAGGTAAGCTTAGCTTAAGTATTACCAAGCCTGCGTTATTGTCATTAACCATCTAACTTCGAACCTAAATGTTTAATGATAATCTGATGCGGGACATTTTGAGTATAGGAAAGAAAACCTCTCGGAGATATATTAATTTGAGGTATTTCAGCGGTTTATTGAAATGATTGTATGCTAGTTAATATTGCAGATGTGTTAGATTATATTCTCCGATTATAGTCATCTGTGTGTTCATCTGGTTATTAGCAATTATGTCACTTGACTTAAATCGTGTTTGAACGTATGTTTTAAACGTCTGTTTGAAAATGTGTTTGGTCTATTTAAGTATTAAAACTATTTTAGTGGCTTAGTACTTAATAATTGGGTGAATCGGTTTATATTTTGGTTAAGAGTCATATAATGTCATTATATCTTGCGTTAAATGTGGATCATTATGCCAACTAATACACCGAAACATCAGCCTTCAAGAAGTTCGACGACGCAGAATCTGAATAAAACGGGCCCGAATAAATCGGTTACGGGGAAACAGGTTATGAATAAACCAACTTCCAACAAACAAGTAGCGACCAAGACTAAAATTTTGGATGCTGCGGAAGAACTGTTTGCGGAACGAGGGTTTGCCGAAACCAGTTTGCGAGTGATCACTGCCAAAGCTGAGGTTAATCTTGCTTCGGTTAATTATCACTTTGGTTCGAAAAAGTCGCTGATCGAAGCGGTATTTGATCGTTTTATGCAAAGTTTTACGGCCCAAATTATGAAAGAAATGGCGATTCTAGAGAAAAATAAATCAATCGACATCTCCCAAGTACTCGGGACTCTGGTAGAGCCATTGATGGGAACGGATAATGTTCGACCCAACGGGGCTTCGGTTTTTATGAAGCTGCTAGGGCGTGCTTATGCGGAATCACAAGGGCATATCAGGCGTTATGTGATGCATAATTATGCGCATGTTTTAGCTAGATTTACCCGATTATTACAAAAGGCGTGTCCTCAAATCGCCGCATCAGAGATGTTTTGGCGACTGCATTTTATGCTAGGCGCATTTATTTTTACTTTGGCTGGCCACGAAGCACTGCAAGACATTTCACAAAGTGATTTTGAAGAGTCTGTCAGTACCAAAGATATTATACTTAAATTGATTCCATTTTTAGCAGCTGGATTTTTATCTTCTAATTCAACAATTGAGCTATTGTCTGCGGGAGAAGCGTAGTATGGTTATATTAACGCAATTATTAATATTAGCTGGTGTTGTCTGGGCAGCGGCTTATTGGCGGTTACGAACAGGGGTTGCCTTGTTTACCGCTGGTTTTATGTTATTTATTGTCACTCTAACTGGTGAATTTCGATTTATACCCTGGATATTATTTGGCGTATTTGCCTTACTTTATTTGGCTGATGATTTACGTAAAGATAAAATCACTCGACCAATTTTCAAGGCATTTAAAAAAGTTTTACCACCAATGAATCAGACGGAACAAGAGGCGTTGGAAGCCGGCGATATCTGGTGGGATGGTGAACTATTTCGTGGAAATCCCGATTGGCAAACACTGTTGGGATATCGAATGACTCAACTAAGTCAAGATGAACAAAGCTTCTTGGATAATGAAGTCGAAACACTCTGTAAAATGGTTTCTGACTGGCAAATTGCCTTCCAAGATAAAGACTTACCACCAGAAGCTTGGGAATATTTAAAGACGCAAGGTTTTTGGGGATTAATCATTCCGAAACAATATGGGGGGAAAGGTTTTTCTGCATTAGCACATTCATCAATTGTCGCAAAATTATCTTCGCGTAGCAGTGTCTTAGGGGTGACAGTCATGGTGCCAAACTCACTGGGCCCAGCTGAACTATTACTGCATTATGGTACCCAAGCTCAAAAAGAATACTATTTACCAAGACTAGCTAAAGGGGATGATATCCCATGTTTTGCATTAACCGGACCCAAAGCCGGATCGGATGCTGGCGCCATTCCTGATACTGGGATTGTCTGTAAAGGTGAATATCAAGGTGAAGAAGTCATAGGGATGCGTTTAACCTGGGATAAACGCTACATCACGCTGGCTCCAGTTGCGACAGTGTTAGGCTTGGCATTTAAAATGTATGATCCTGATGGTTTATTGGGCGGTGAAGAAAATCTAGGTATTACACTGGCGCTTATTCCAACTGACCACCCGGGTGTAGAGATAGGTCAACGACATTATCCAATGGGACAGGCTTTTATGAATGGGCCGACTCGCGGTAAAGATGTTTTTATTCCGCTAGACTGGATTATTGGTGGACAAGAATATGCCGGTAAAGGCTGGCAAATGTTGGTCGACTGTTTGTCTGCAGGACGTGGAATTTCTCTTCCTTCATCCTCTAGTGCGACTTCAAAAATTGCTTACCGGGCAACTGGTGCTTATGCAGTTTTACGTAAACAATTCAAAACAGAAATTGCCAATTTTGAAGGTGTTGAAGAAGCGTTGGCGAGAATTGCCGGATCAACTTATCAACTTGAAGCAGCCCGTGTATTGACCGCGGGTGCTGTTGATTTGGGAGTTAAACCATCTGTTGTTACCGCGATTGCCAAGTATCATATGACAGAAATGGCGCGCAGTATCCTGTCGGATGCAATGGATGTGCATGGTGGTCGTGGCATTATTATGGGCGATAGAAACTACCTGTCGACGGGTTATATGTCGATGCCTATTAGTATTACGGTTGAAGGGGCCAATATATTAACCCGCAACTTGATGATATTTGGACAAGGTGCAGTGCGGTGTCATCCTTTTGTTTTCCGTGAAATGCAAGCCGCCAATAATCCCAACGAACAGCAAGGGATTGATGAGTTTGATTCATTATTCTTCCGCCATTTGGGTTACGGGTTTAGTAATTTTATTCGTAGTATTAGTTTGGGATTAACATTAGGCAAAATTGTTCGTAAACCAGTCTCTGGACCCGTAGGCCATTATTATCAGCAATTAACTCGAATGAGTTCGGCGCTGGCATTAGTTTCAGATATATCGATGGCTGTGCTAGGAGGAGAATTGAAACGTAAAGAAAGATTGTCTGCACGTTTGGGTGACTTACTCAGTTATCTTTATCTCAGTTCTGCGGTATTAAAGTATTACCATGATAATGGCGAAAAAGCTTCCGATTTACCTTATGTTGAGTGGAATTTGCAGAATAATTTATTTTTAATGCATAAAGCGCTCAACGAATTCTTTGATAATTTTTCGCCTAGATGGTTAGCCGCGATTTTACGTCGAATTGTTTTTCCATATGGTTTGAAGTTTAAGCGACCCAATGATGATCTTGATCATCAAGTAGTGCAAGCGATGTTATTTAAAAATGATTTGCGCGATCGTTTAACTCAGCCTATTTTCATGGGAGATGAAAACGACCCGGTTGGCCGAATTGAGCATGCATTTGAATTAGTGTTGGCGACAGAGCATATTGCCAGAAAAGTCAGTCAAGCCATTAAAAAGGGCCAGTTAACACCGGCCCGTGAACTTGAAGACACCATTGCAACTGCGTTAGCCGCCGGCATTCTTACTCAACAAGAAGCCGATGACTATTTAGCCGCTGAACACGCCAGATTGGATGCAATGCAAGTCGATGAGTATTCTAAGGCATTTATTCGTGGTGAGTTTGTGCAGCGTCAATGTGAAGCGAATGAAAAGCCGTCTGATGAGAAAGGACAGGCTGCATAAAACGTAAAGTAATTGATTATCAACGATTTTACAACTAGATTGGTTTAAAAATAACCAGCAAAAAAGCCAGCGAACTTCGTTGGCTTTTTGTTACTTAAATCTATCGCAGTTAAAATTATTCATTAAGCATTCTGCCGAATTAAGGTATATTTGAACGCTCAAATATTTATCCTGTTTCTGTAGAATAGTTCAGGTTGAGTTAATCAAAAAACGCTAGAATTCATTTTAATTAATATTTAATCAATTTAACCGAGAAAGTTATCAAGGAAAATGTTATGTCTGCAATAAAATTAAAAATCGCAATCACACTTATTGCCAGTTCATTGGCGTTAGGTGGCTGTAAAACCCTTGACCCATATACTGGTGAGCAAAAAACCAGCAGCGCAGTAAAGTATGGCGCTATCGGTGCTGCAATTTGTGGCATTATTGGTTCTAGAAAGTCTTCTAAACGGGCGCGTAATGCGGCTTTAGGTTGCGGTATCGTTGGTGCATCGATTGGCGCTTATATGGATTCACAAGAGAAAAAACTACGTGAATCGCTTGAGCAAACCGGGGTTAGTATCCAGCGTGAAGGGGATCAAATTCGTTTGATTATGCCAGGTAATATTACTTTTGCGACTAATCAGTCAAGTGTTCAATCGAGCTTTCACCCAGTTTTAAATTCAGTGGTAACTGTTTTAAGAGAATATGAAGAAACTATCATTGAAGTTGAAGGTTACACGGACTCAACAGGTTCTTGGTCACATAATATGACATTGTCGGAAGCGCGCGCCAAAGCGGTTTCAAACTATTTACAAGGTGGTGGTATCATTACTCAGCGTTTAATTACCACAGGTAAAGGACCAAATAATCCGATTGCGAATAACGATACTGCTGAAGGTCGTGCACAAAATCGTCGGGTAGAAATCCGGATTCGAGCCATTCAGGCTTAATTACTAGTTAAAGCGTTTTTAATTATACTGCTTAAGTCTGGTCATTTTAAAACGAATAGACTGCTCACTATTTCAGTGGCAGTCTAACTCAAATAATCGATTTACTCTAAACTTGAGTTTATTGAATCGAGTAAATAAATAGCCAAGTAACTAGATAACCAAGTAACTAAATAATAATTGCCTTTATGAGCGTACAAACTTCATTTCAACCACTAAGCGACACTGAAAGGCTAGCCTATCTGCAAGCGATGGATGTACCGGTTTGGGTTGCTCGTAGTGAACCTGAAATTGAACTTCACTTAGCATCACATACCAAAACCTATTCTGAGTCATCATTCGAGGATGGTGCAATAAATGAGGCTAAAAATTCCCTCCAATCATCAACAGATTCTACTTTATTAAACGACTGCGAAGTTGAACCAAGCTATTCTTCGCACAACTCTAAAATTGATGTCCCCCGCATTAATAAAGCAACCACTGATAATACAAACGTCCACCAACAATCCACGTTTAAAGATTCTGTATCGATAGCATCGGCTGCCGCGACTGCAGCAAAGACACATTATTTAAAGCGAATTAATTGGCAAGCAGGGGATAAGGATGGTGATTCAGTGTTAATTATTTGTCGGCACCAGGTCGATCAACCTGCCAATAGTTTTGCTAAAGCTAATATGCCAAGTCGAATTATGCAGGATTTTGTTTTAGCATTAATTGACAATGCTGCGCAATCTTATGCCGCACAAACAGGAACTGTTCAACCAGATTCACCGCAAACACTTCGTATAGAATTATCGAATTTATCACAAGCTGGCTTGGGGAGTGATTGTGAAACACTTGAAAGTGTACTAACCGAGTTAAAGCCAAAAGCGGTGTTACTGCTTGGTGATGAAACCGTTAAAGAGTTGATTAATGCCAATTTAGATGTTGTACAACTTCGAGGAAAAATGCAAGAACTACCGAGAGTAAACACGCCTTGCTTAGTGAGCTATCATCCTTTTGATTTAATAAAAAATCCTGCCTTAAAAAAACTCGCTATGGAAGATTTGTACTTATTTAATCAACTTATCAGTGCTTAATTTATGATAAACCAAGTACATATTCGATATGCAACAAAAGAAGATGTAAACTTAATTCTCAGTAATGAATTGCAAGCCCATCATTCTCCATGGAGTGAGGCATCGTTAAATGAAAGTGTTGACGGTGAGCATTTGGTCTGGGTGATGGAATATGATGATCAAATTATTGGGCATTTGGTGGTACTTCCGGTTTTAGATGAGTGGGAGTTATTAAACGTCGTGATTAAACCGTGTTTTCAAGGTAAAAAATTGGGGCGAACGTGGATAGAACATTTAATTTCTCAAGCGAAAGAGTCAAGTATTAAAAAAATATTTTTAGAAGTGAGAAAGTCAAATCATATTGCAATCTCACTATATGACCGATTTGGCTTTTGGGAAATTGGTCTGCGCAAAGCATACTACCCCAGTGATAAGGGTAGAGAAGATGCATTGGTGATGCAAATAACTGTGTGACACATATGCTAACGTTAGAGAAGTTGATTAAATATGTGGTTTCAAAAAGAAATTAAGCTTAAGGCTAAAAATAGAGGATTTCATTTGGTGACTGATGAAATTTTGAGACAGGTGCCTGAGTTGTCTAAAATCCATGTTGGACTAATGAATATTTTTATTCAGCATACTTCAGCATCCTTAACGATTAACGAAAATGCTGATCCAACAGTGCGTGAAGATTTTGAAAGCTTTTTTAATTGTGCTGTGCGCGAAAATGAACCTTATTACAAACATACCGATGAAGGTAGTGATGATTTACCTGCACATATTAAAAATAGCTTGTTAGGAAGTAGTTTAAGTATTCCCATTACCCAAGGGCGGTTGAATTTGGGAATTTGGCAAGGAATTTATTTGTGCGAGCATCGGAATAATGGCGGGGAGAGAAGACTGATTTTGACGTTGCAAGGGGAGTGAGATTGGTCGTTGATTTTTTATCTTTGACATCAAATCTTATTTCAGCTAAAAATATTTAAAGCTTTTAACGATAAATCACGGTAAGGGCGGCCACGAGCGCCGAGTCCCTATTGCCGAGAGAGCTTGTCAGTGGATAACCGTATATCTTGAGCAAGTAAGGCCTAAACTGGCAAATATTGAGTCTGGAGTAACGCTGTTTCTAGCTAACGATGGCCTGAAATACCGCCCTCAGCAGCTAACTAGGCTTGCTTCGAAGTATGTCAGGAGAGCTGGTATCAAAAAGCCTGGAGCCTGCAACCTCTTCAGGCACAGTACTGCGACGCTAATGCACGAGAATGGGGCTGATATCAGGTATGTGCAGGAAATGCTGGGGCATGCAGATATCTCGACTACTCAGGTTTATACGCATGTGACGATTAATAAACTGCGAGAAGTTTATAAATTATGCCATCCAGCTAATAGCTGAAGAATAATGATTTAGAAATAGTTTTTGTTATTTGGCGCTTCATCTCTTATTTCTTCAAATTTTCTAGATACTCAACCAAAATATGGATTTTGGTTGAGGGGTTATCAGTATTATTTCTCTGTGCTTGTTTTAGTCCTCTCGACGCATTTGCTTTAGCAAATTGAAGCTGACTTTCAGTTTGCGAAAAAATCGTATTATCTCCTTTACTATAATTAGGAAGAAATTGTTTAAGCTCAGAAATAATTTGTTGCCCCATGCTCTTGCCAGGTAATGGCGAATAAGGTCTAGTTCTAAAATCAAAATGCAGGATCAGCCAATACTCGAAGCATGGAACTGAATTAATAATTACAAAGGTATCTGAAGGCTTGCTTTTGTTGGCAAGAGTGATCGCCGATTCGTATTTTGCATGAGTGTCCCTGTCAAAAACACAGAATACTTTGTCGTAAGGATCGCCGAGATCTTTCTCTTCCTTATATTTCTTTTTCGCAAACTCGACAATTGCTGTAGGGCAAGAGTCGCAATCACCAACTATGTCTATATTGGCACTATTTAATTCGTGCTTATCTTTTATTTCAGAAAAATAGGAGGGTTCAGTTTTCTCGCCTTCGCAAACAATAAGTATCTTTTCATAAGCTTCTTTTTTTGCTTTGCGCCGTCTAAGATCTTGAATACTCTTAGCTTTTCTTTTATGAAATAAATTATCAGTTCCCATACTCGATCTTTAGCTCTTTTACATAAGGTAAGGCTCCGTATCGACCAGCTAGATAAGCCGCTTCCAAATTTTCTCGGCCTTTTTTGGGGCTGAAGTCCGTTAATGGAAAAAGCGTAGTTGATTGGCTGTCATCCTTTTCGCAAAACCAAACTTGGTCTCTTCTAAAAGTATCTTGATTCAGGATTGATGTTTCATGAGTACTGAATACAAGTTGAGCATTATTGGGATTTGTCTCATTGCTGTGGAATAATGAAACAAGAAACTTGACTAATCTTGGATGCAAATTATCATGTAACTCGTCAATAAAAACAATATACCCGTTTTTCAAAGTATCAATCCAAGGACCCGCTAGAGAAAATAATTTTTGTGTTCCATCGGACTCTTCTTTAAGATCTAAAGTAACAAGTTCTCCATTTAATGTTTTATGGAGAGTTTTAACTTCATAGATAGTTTTTCCTTCCATATCCTCTGATAGAAATTTTTTAACTTCTTCCGGGATTTCATCTGGTAGTGCATTAATATCAAATTTATCTTTTTCAATATTGATGTCTTCAATATCTAAGTCAGCGGCTTTTAAAAATTCTAAGATTGGTTTCTTGGCATCAGTTAAACATAACTTGGTACTAAATGAATTACTCCAAGCAGAAACATCTGTCACCCTTAGTTTAAATCTAAACCAGTCGTAAATAGGTTCTAAGTTTTCACTATTAAGCTGTACGGCTGTTGAGAGAAATAGTGCGTTACCTCTTGTAGCTTTTTGCCAGAGCTGCTTTTCTCCATGGAAGTTGCCACCCATATCCCAAACATATTCATTAGCTTTCTCATCCCAGTGACGCTCAAACCATCTTTGAGCTCGACCTTTAGGAAAAGCGAGAAGCCACTCTTCTTTAATTCTTTCTTTGGTAGCAGCAAATCCATACTGATATCTAACTCCATCCTCGATAAATGTAACTTCAAATTCTGAAGGTGCTTCTCTAGTTTCAACATCGAACAGAAAAGGATCAACAGGCAATTTATCGCCACGTTGATAATCTTTTGCAGAGTCAACAACGATTGTTTTCATTGTATCAAGAGCTTTTAAGACATTAGATTTTCCAGAGGCATTGGCCCCGTATAGAGCTGCGGAACGTAGTACAGACAGTTGAGGAGATGTATTCAGCGAGCACGTATTTGTGTCTGCTAGTTCATTTCCTTTTGAAGCTGCAAGACTTAAGCTTTGAGGGCTAGAAATAGACCTGTAATTGCTTACATTGAATTCGATTAACATGGTATCCCACTAAATAAATGATTGTTTTTGTCAATTATTACTAAAAATAGCATAATAAATAGCTTTTTATCGAAAATAAGCTTTAATTTTGGCGCATATTACCATTTTTAGAGTCTAGATTCACTTCAAAGTTCCCTTTTTGATAACTAAATAACATTTATTTCTTGAAGACCATTGAATATTAGGAGAGTTCTAACGTAGTTCGTACACATTCATATGAATGGACGGGTTTATGATTATAACCTTGGTCGGTTTTTGAGTGTTGATCCGGTCATTCAAGACCCTGGGAATAGTCAGTCGATGAATCCTTATAGTTACATCATGAATAATCCTTTGTCTGGGACTGATCCGAGTGGGTATGTGCCATGTGCTGCTTCAAGGATAGAGCAAGTCTGTAACAGTATATCGGGAGCACATGGAGGTAATGGTTTTNTGCCATGTGCTGCTTCAAGGATAGAGCAAGTCTGTAACAGTATATCGGGAGCACATGGAGGTAATGGTTTTGCAGATATTCTAATGTTCCATAAGATTAAGGTGGAAAAAAATAACGAAACTGGTGAATATACTGCTACATTTAGAAACAAAAGCCCTACAGATTTGATGTCGGCTCAATCTATTTCTGAGTTGATCAATAGTGGAGGCAAAAGTGTTGAACAAATTGAACAAAATCCAGACTCATTACTAAATTGGAATTATGATAAATGGATTGCTCAAATTTTAGGAGGGAGCACCAGTCAGGAAACTGAAGGTGGAGCGGGTGCTGCTGGTGTAGCAATTGGAGCGTTGGGAACTGGCGTAGCGGCAAAAGCTATTGGTGGGGAAGCATTGGTTGCAGGAGGAGCTGCTGTTGTTGAAGTTGTTCCTCTAGTTACGCTAGGAGTTATTGTATACATAGGATCTAAAGAAGGGGTCGAAGCATTTTACGATCATATGCTGACTCCCGAAGTATCTGGAACTGCGGCAACTCCTCCTCCAGAAGACCCTGAGGAAGGAGAGTGGAAGAAACAAGAAATAAGATTGCCTCACGTAAACGGTCCTGTATCAAGGCATTATTTGAGCAAAATATCACAAAAATCAGTAGCGAAAAATGTAAATACTGTAATCCAGCCAGGAGTCAATGTTCAGGCCGATGTTGAATTAATTCGTCAAGGCCAAGCCATGATTAGAGGAAATGAAATTCTAGTCAATGGAAGAGTGTATGGCCTTCATGGTACTAGGCTATATCCTATAAGAGGCGAAGGGTTTCATACTTTGAATAGAGCACAATATAAGGCTCTTGGCGTATATAACCAATTCGGGAACACTGGAAGAGCAAATTCGATTTTGAATAATATGAAGATTAATGTCGCTTCACGTAAAGCAGCGTTGGACGTATGGAAATTGGGGTTGTAATGAATGTCGATATTCTTGTAAGTGAAAAATTAGACAGTGAAAAGCTCAAGAAATTATGTTGTGGTCTGATTGGGGATAACAAAGTAAATGTTGAAATTGTCGGGGATGAAAGCGAGCTAGTTGATAATGCTATCAATTTAGTTCTGAAAGAAGTAAAAGGTGAGTATCAGGTTTACATTTCTCTATATGATTGTTTGGGTATTTTAAGTGATATTAGTGAGATCATGCTGGCTAAAAAAATTTGCAGTCTATTCAAAGTAAGGTGCTTAGTTTCTGATGATTCAAACAATCCTTTTACTATGTGGCTGGTTGATGAGAATAGTGATTTGTTTATAGCTTTTTTAGATGAGGATAAGCTTGAATATGATGAGTATTTCGTAAAGATGCAGAGTCAGATAAAAAAGACCCTGTAAAAAATTCTGTGTAACTGCCCTAGGTTAAACATAATCTTTTAATCGGTCTTCAAATTGAATCATAAATCGATTTAAGGCCGCTTTCCAATTTCTTATTGGC
>NZ_JBFDAH010000110.1:0-1111 GCF_040719265.1 Aliikangiella maris
TAAAATAGGTACTCAATAGCGCTATGTCTTATGACTAATGGCTGTTAATCATGTAACCAGACATTGCAAAATATTCAGGCAAATGACGCCTGAATTTTGAATTAGGCGTTATATTTGTGAGGAAGAAATGAAAAAATATTTACTATCTATTGTCATTTTTTTAACAAGCAGCTTTTCAGTACCCGTGTTGTCTGGAACCCCGCCCTTTCAAGGATGTATTGAGCTTGGTTGTATAGGAAAAATTGATAAGATATATCTTCATCCATCTGGAATGGTCAAAGTTCCTCCGCCCATAGGAGCTGATACTAGTAAGCTTAAGTGTACTCTTAGTGAAGGAGTTTTTATTACTTTGAAGCGAGAGCACGTTCATTTTAAGGAAATGTATAGCATACTACTATCTGCTCACGCGTCAGGTAAAGAAGTATATTTGAGAGTGATAGTGGATTCTCCTGATTGCGAAATTCACTATTCGGTGATTTATTAAAATAACAAGTGCGTGAATTTCGATCGGCAAAAAACACGCCTTTCTAATTACGCGAGCGATATGTGAAAGAAGAACTATGCGAATATCTATAATTATTTTAACTGCAATCTACTCTATCTTTAGTGCTTTAGGGGTGATGTATATTTTTTCGGGATACGGCAGTATCTTTAGTCTAGTCGTCATTACTGGATATATTTTTACAGCTATAGCGCTAAATGGAAAAGGCGGGCAGCCGTTTAGAATTATTTCTTACGTTGTTGCTGGACTTTTGAGTTTGTTCTTGATTGGTGCGCTTTTCGGAATTTTCGCTCCTTTATTTGGGTATGCTTTTGAACCATTGCTGATAAGTACCTCACTCATACTTTCTGGTCTTGGTATTTGGACTATTTATTGTCTCAGGGTTATGAATAAATCCTCAGCACATAACCAGGCGCTGAAAAAAGATGCTGAAAACTACAGCGCTTCTTAGCGTTGGTATGACTCCCTTTGTCAATTAAAACGTACTATTCCCCACCATATTTTTTCAAAGTGCCGCTATCTAAAAGTTGGATGAATTCAATCACAGATTAAAGCCAGTAACTTTCGACGGTTCTCATGCTGGTATTCGTGGATTTTATCGCCAAGCGA
>NZ_JBFDAH010000111.1:0-1099 GCF_040719265.1 Aliikangiella maris
AACACACGCCCCTACCCTCAACTGTGGGCAGGCGGAATTGGCGGGTGGGGGAGGAGCGGGAGAGGTGGAGCGTGATTGAGTCCAACAGTTTTTAGGCGCTGGCCTTGCAGTTCCTTTTGCAAGGACTGTGACTAAAAAGTTTTGGCGACAATCACCAGCATTAGTGGCCTGTCTCCCCTATCAACACGTGACTACTTATCAGGATAAAATAACTCACTACCAACACTCCCCGCCTGTCAGCGCAAGCGATACTTTTTACTCTGGAATTAAAAAACTGAACTTTTTTAAACTTTTACTTGGTTTTTTATCCTAAATGTTCCTTATTATAAGTGTGGACTTTAACAATAATCTGGAGCTGCTCATGCAAGTTCACACTAAATTTAAAAAGCTTTTAACCTTTCTCAAGCACATTATCCGCATCATCAGGCTCATTCTGTTGTTGCTTTGCCGGATGGGTCGCATCGTGGATTTCTTTGAGTCGCCTGATTGAGACTTGGGTATAAATCTGCGTGGTATCCACCTTGGCGTGGCCGAGCATCTCCTGGATGTAACGGATATCTGCACCATTTTCCAGCATTTGCGTGGCCATCGTATGCCGGAACAAGTGGCAGCTGCCCGTTTTGTTGATGTCGGCTTTTTTGATGAGGTTTCTGACCACCTGGCTCATTCTCGCGGGCGTAAAAGATTCGCCTAAGTGGGTCAGGAACAGGGTTTCCTCATCGGCTCCGGTGTAAAGTTGTGGCCGCACTTCCATTAAATATTTATCACACCAGTTTATCGCTCGCTGACCAATCGGCACCATTCTATCTTTGTTGCCTTTACCGAGTCTGACCATTAAGGTGCCCCGCTCTCTATCCAGGTCGTACAGTCTTAAGTTGATGAGTTCTGAGCGTCTAATGCCGGTGGAGTAAAACACTTCAAGGATAGCTCTATCTCTAATTCCTGTGCTGGTATTTAAATCGGGGATGCTTAAGATGGTGTTGACTTCTTCGATGGTGAGGACGTGTTTCGGTAATCGTTTTTCTAACTTGGGCAGCTCGATATCAGCCGCAGGATTATACAGCGTGTAATTGTGTTTGCTTAAATATTTAAAGAAGGC
>NZ_JBFDAH010000112.1:0-1088 GCF_040719265.1 Aliikangiella maris
TCCGGGTTGTATTTGGTATCCACAAACGCCTTCGTATAGGTCGCAATTGGCCCATTTAGATTCTGTAAGATTTCGTAGGTGTTGCCAATTCATATTCGTACTACTAACGCCCCGCTAAACGGCGAGCGTTAGCAAGTCCGGTGGAGGCCACGTCTTTTGTGGCCGGAACGAATTTGAGCGGCTTGTTATACCTAGAACTGAACATTGTTTTCTTTGTAATAGTTAATCATTCCGTACATATCCTCAATGTACTTCACAAACTGCCCCATGTTTGCAAGTAAAACACCCTTATCTAGGTTTGGAGGAAGATGAGGGTGCCCTGATTCGTTACGACAGATGCGACAAAATTGGAATATTTGCTCAATTTTCACTTCAATATCATTTGTCCAGCCGAACCCTTGTGGCTTGTTGATTGAGCTTTTCCACGACGCCTTGAACTCTTCAAAAACTTTTGAGATAAATTTTTTCGAAGTCTTAGAAATAAAACGATCTCTCATGGCTTGATCTGGTATTGCCTGCGTATATGCGTCTATCAGTAAGTAGATAGCCTTTTCAGATGCCCCGCCAAGAAGAAAAGCACAGCCTAGGTTTGACCCAGCTTTGATAGTGACGATAGCTTCTTCGATAAAACGAATAATGATTGGGTCTATATCAGCTATGTTTTCTTTAAGAACTTCAGGGAATCGTTCAATTTCAAATGGCAGCATTTCGCCGATATTTTCTTCGTTTTCTACAGCCTCCTTAGCTTGAGTCAAAGCCGCTTTAAGCTTGGAGTCTGCACCCTGTATTTGAATGGTGCCAGTCGAATAAACTTTAACCACACTCTTAGCCTTTCCGTTTTGAACATCAAGGCGCTTACAACCTTGCTCGTCTTTCTCTTGGAAAGGGAAATTGTTCCGCTCAACATATGACTTCATTTGAGCGTAATTTGCTTCCATTATTTCAGACACTCATATCTCCTTAGATTCTAAAAAGGCATAACGCCAGCATAACCGGTGTTTTTCGCAGAGCGACGAAGGAGCGGCGCGAAAAACATCCGTGTTAATGCATTTGTTAAATGGTTATTTATCACAGCTTCAAGACAAGTC
>NZ_JBFDAH010000113.1:0-1062 GCF_040719265.1 Aliikangiella maris
GCCAATAAGAAATTGGAAAGCGGCCTTAAATCGATTTATGATTCAATTTGAAGACCGATTAAAAGATTATGTTTAACCTAGGGCAGTTACACAGAATTTTTTACAGGGTCGCGGAAATAGCACTATTTGATAAAAGCATTATAATTAGAAATAAAAAAATCATTTAATTTTTCTTTTTTGATTTAAAATGTAGCGCTGATTAAATACACTAAAATAATATTAACTGCAATATATTAACCCAACAAGCTGCTGAATTTTACTATTAAGCTGCATTTTACTTCTAAACTCTACCTTCACTATTAACCATTCGATTATAAACTTGAAAAACAAAGTCTGCTTTTTGACTCACCAATGCATCAAAAGCTAACTGTGGCAATGAAAAAGTTTCATCGTTAATACAACGAATAGACGGCTGTCCAAATTTTTCATCATCTTCAGACGCAGGCAAATAAAATTGAGCCCCCAAGTTGCGATGAAAAACTTCACCAATATAAGTATAAAGATCACAAAATAATTCTGACTCGGCTTGTATAGAATCTGGACTTGAAAACCAACCCAATAATAATTTCCCCGCTGCTTTTAATGAATTCGGCGAAAAATCAAAATACAGATTAACATCAGGTTCTAACCGTTCAAAAAATAAGTCCAGTTGATCGGTAATAAAAGTTAACCAACTATTGAAATCATCTTCTGAAATTGGCTGAAAAACTTGGCTAACTAATACTCTACTTTTTGATTTTTTAGTATTAATAAACTTTTGCGCTTCTGCAAATTGTTGATGTTGATTAGAATAAACTTCATACAGCAAAGCTTTATCCTGACGATGTACGGTAAAAGTCACCAAGTCAAAAGGACAAACATCTGGGCCACCTTCAAAACTTAATACCGGAACACCATAATACTGGTACTTAGGATCTTCCAAAGGCAATCTGGGTATTTGATTAAGGTTACGTGTAGTTTACTTTTTTACCATCATACTTCTTGCCAATTTCTTTATCATAAGATTGTGCAAGAATTAAACGACTTTACCCAATTAACATCGTCCGCTTTTTAGTGCTTGCC
>NZ_JBFDAH010000114.1:0-1048 GCF_040719265.1 Aliikangiella maris
TCTATAACTTATAATGTACTGGGTCCTAGTGGATCTTTATACCTTAGAAACTAAATTATAACCATACGCTTGAATTTAGCGTAAAACACGCGCAAATTCAGCTTAGCGTTAACTTAATAAGGAAAATTGATGAAGAACTTTATATTTGCATTAGTAGTTTTAGCTCTTTCTGGAGCGACTCTTGCGGCAAGTGATTCCTATACTGCAAAAGTGTCTCATATTAGAGTTGAAAGTACTTATGGTTTTATATCTATGGAAGGAACCTTGCCTTGGGCACAAGAGTTAAATTGCAGTAGTGAAAGAATATGGGTAGATCTGAAAGATGAAATTGGAAAGATTCAATACAATACAGCTCTATCTGCGATGGTCGCAGGTAAAAAACTATATATTCGGGTCCATACTGATTCAACTTCTATAGTGTATGGTGCTTGTAAGTTATACGATTTGGTCATCTATTCAAAATAAAAGTTAACAAGTAAAGGCAAGCGAAATAGACTACATTCGCCTGCTTAGGGCGTTATACACTCTTGAGGCTACTATGAGACTCTTGTCTATTCTATTTCTAATTGCGTGGAGCTTGAGTGCAAGTGGGACTGCATTTACTCTGGGAACTGGCGGATATTGGAAAGAAATATGTTCAGGCAAGCATGATGAGCTAGACGAAAAAGGAGCTTTGGCCTCATGTACTATGTTCATTTTGGGCTTTGAGGCTGGAGCAATATTACAAGCCCGTGAGAGTAAAACTACTCCTACACTTTGTCGTAGTCTTAATCCAAATAAGTTACCGGCGGAATACGTTACATTTGTTAATTCAAATAAGAAATATGAAGAAATGAATGTGTTAGATGTTTTACTTGAATTTACCAAAGACGATAAGTGCGATGTATAACAAGGCGTCGAAAAAAGACGCAAAACAAAAAGCGCGCTTTTTGACTTGGCGTTACACATAGGATATGGATAAACTAATTCGCGCGATTGAAGAAGCTCTTTTTACTTTGCCTGATTTTTATTGGCTCTATCCCTTAAATATGGCTCAGGCATTTTTATC
>NZ_JBFDAH010000115.1:0-1019 GCF_040719265.1 Aliikangiella maris
CTTTGTTCCGCTAGCGCAAGTACATAATGAGCAGATTCAATTCATTCATACTGACCACTTGGGTACGCCCGCTCAATTAACTGACGAGCAAGGAAACATCATTTGGCAGGCAACCTTTAAACCTTATGGTGAAATTGAGCAAATAGAAGCAAAGGATAACACTATTTGCAACCTCCGATTTCAAGGGCAGTATTTTGATGCGGAGACTCAACTGCATTACAATCGGTTTCGGTATTATGATGCGAGGAATGGGCGGTTTACGAGTCAGGACCCGATTGGGTTATTGGGGGGGATAAATAACTATCAGTACGCGCCTAATCCATTGAGTTGGGTTGACCCGTTGGGGCTTGTGTGTAAAGAAAGTGAACAAAAACTATCGAGTGCATTAAATAGTATTTTACCTGAAAAATCAGCTGAATTAATGGCTGAATTTAAACAGCTCAATAATATTACCGATGCTAATCCAACGGGACAATTAAATTCTCAAGATGAAATTTTAAATGCTTTAACGATACAAGCTAAAGCAATGAATGTTGAGCAAAAGGATATTGATAAATTTGCGGGAATGGTTGATGACTTGCCGAATGTTAGTGGGCAAGCTGTTGAGCAAGAAGCTAAAGAAAATAAAAGTGATAAGCTTGGTGAACCAAAATCTTTAGAAGAATGTGTAGAGCGACTAAAAAAAGCTAGAAAAAATATTATGGAAAAAGGTTATCATCCTAAATATACAGATGAAGAATTAGTCGTTAAAGCCAATAATCGTTCTGTTAGCAATTCCAGGTTTTTAGTTAGTTTTCAGCCAGTTAATAATGATCCCAATGCCAAATTGGCGTATCAAAAACCTAATGGTTTAGTTGCAATGTGGGCGACAAGTTTTGATATGCTTGAAAATGCTGATACTGATCCTCCTGTAGTTTACTTTTTTACCATCATACTTCTTGCCAATTTATTTATCATAAGATTGTGCAAGAATTAAACGACTTTACCCAATTAACATCGTCCGCTTTTTAGTGCTTGCC
>NZ_JBFDAH010000116.1:0-1017 GCF_040719265.1 Aliikangiella maris
AGGTTGTTGTGATTAGCTGGCTGTTTGGGCGGCTACCCATTCAGCTAGCGCTAGTTTAATTAGCCCGTTTGTTGTGTCCATCGACGAGCTTCGTACTTAATAATCATGCCTTCAAGTAGCTCCTGAATAATCGCTTGCTCCTTCTCGCTCAATCGTTCAGCGGCTTCAAATAATAACTTTAATTTATCAGATGGCCCCCGCTCATTGGCTTCAAAGACTAAATCATCCAGACTGACATGGAGCGCTTGAGCTAGTTTAATCAATCCTTCTAAGGTTGGTTGAGCCGTCCCTGCCTCGTATCGTCGAATTTGATTAATATGGAGAGAGGCTGCATCCGCTAGTCCTTGCTGTGTCAATCCTTGTGATTTACGGATCTGTAATAGTCTGGCTGAAAAGTTCATCGGTATTAACCAGTTGATGAGAATAGCCATAGAATACCCCTCCAAATAAAATAGGTGTTGCAATAATACCTTAAAAGGGTTGATAATAAAACCCTAAAAGATTATTGACAGGTTTTTAGGAAATCAGAGCAATGGCACGAATCAAAGACGAATTGATTGAAAAACTAAAAAATGAAGTCTCACTGGTTCGCCTGATGGAGAGTCAGGGCTTTGAGTTTAAACCGCATGGCAAAGACAAAGTGACGCGCTGCCCGTTCCATGATGATAAAACCCCGTCTTTAGTGGTAAGCCCTTCTAAAAACTTATGGCATTGTTTAGGCGCTTGCGGCACTGGTGGTAGCGTGATTGACTGGGTGATGAAGCGAGAAGGGATATCCTTTAAACGGGCGGTGGAAATCCTGCAACATGATTTAGGATTAATTGCCGAGCCTCATGCGCCTGTGAAATATGCGAGCACGAAACAACTGCCTTCTACTTTAGTGGCTGAACGAGATGAGCAACAAGCCTTAAAACAGGTGATTGATTTTTACCACGAAACACTCAAGCAAAGCCCCGAGGTATTACAGTATTTAGAAAGTCGTGGACTTAATAATGTTGAACTCATCAACACCTTTAA
>NZ_JBFDAH010000117.1:0-1008 GCF_040719265.1 Aliikangiella maris
ACCAAACACTCATCCACTAAACCCAGACCATCCCGATTCGCTCTCGATAAGGGCAGTCTCCAATCAACTGATAAAGGCTTCTGTAACAGCGTCTTATCAAATGACTCATGCAACAAGGCCAGTCCCTGTGCCGCAATAGTCTGACGGGCATCAACCTGATAAAGCTCAACCCCAATTTGACCTTCGGCCACCAATCGCAAGCTCACCCCAATACGACACGCCGACGATAAATCAACCGGCTCGCCCCACACCAAATTACGCAACACCAGCGATGACTCACCCACGCCCGCCTGTAACGCCTGATGCATCATCACCAGACTCACCCCAACGCTCAGCCCAGAGCTCGCATAACCCAATCGCTGCAATAACTGACTATCCAGCTCACTCTCATAAATCGTCTCATCCAACCGTGAACAGTTCACCTGCAACAACGGATGTATCACCTGACTCAGCACGCTATCTTGACGTGCGCTATCCTGACTTTCACGCTCACCAGCACGGCCCGTTAACTCACGCGATAAACGCGAGGTGTCAACCCAGTAACGCTCGCGCGCAAACGGATAACCCGGCAGATGTATCACCTCGGGTAACCCCCCATACAACTGCAACCAGTCAATCTGTAATCCCTTAACCCATAATGCCGCCAATGAATGCAATTTACCCTGCGCTATCCAACGACCCACCGCTCCCAGCATATCCTCATCCTGATTTAACAAGGCTATCTCTGATTGACCTGACTGCAAGGTGCCCCGGTAAATCTCTCCGCCAGACTCGCCCCCCAGTACCGCATCAAGTCGCGCTAATAACGCCTCAACACTGCCAACCACCACACTCAAACGCTCATCCAATGCCTCTCGACCAATCTGCAGCGTATAAGCCAGTGACAACAAATCCACCTCACCCGCCGCCATTAACCACTGCCGTAAATCGCTCACCCGCGCCATCAACTGCGCTTGCGTACGCGCCGATAACACCACCAGCACCGGCTCTCCCGACCAACTCACCAAC
>NZ_JBFDAH010000118.1:0-1001 GCF_040719265.1 Aliikangiella maris
TAGCAATGTCATTAGTCGATTTGTTTATGGTAGTAAAATTAATGTACCGGATTATCTCATTAAAGGCACTAAGACTTATCGTATTATTTCTAATCATTTAGGCAGTCCATTATTGGTGGTTGATATTGCTAATGGTGACGTGGTTCAACAAATGGATTATGATGAGTTTGGTAACGTCACATTGGATACTAACCCTGGGTTTCAACCGTTTGGTTTTGCTGGTGGTATTTATGATAGAGATACGGGGCTGACTCGGTTTGGGGCTAGGGATTATGATCCACAAGCTGGGCGGTGGATGAGTAAGGATCCGATTCGGTTTAATGGTGGGGATAGTAATATTTATGGGTATGTGTTTAGTGATCCTGTGAATTGGATTGATCCTTTAGGGTTAGTGACTTTACGTTGTGCTAGAAAGTTGGGAGATAAAAATAATCCAGCAGTTGAGCCGTCTGGTAATCCTCTTAGGCATGATTACATTGTAGCTGATGGTGAGGTGTATAGTTTTACAACTAAGGATAATATGATTTGGAGTCAAGGAATTATTGATAATGATGAATTTACAAGTAATTCAGAGTGTAAAGAAATTTCCACTGATCCAAAATTTGATAAAGCAGTAAAGCAAGCAGTAAAAGAAATAGGTGCTCCTAAATATAACGTTGGAGCATATCCTTTTACTCCTCCCCATATATTGGGAGCTCGTAATTGCCAAACATGGGCTGATGATATATTAAAGAGAGCAGAAGAAATAGTAAGCGAAGGTGAGAAAAATGATTGAGTTTTTTAAAATATTGTTATTTTCAAAGATAGTACTTCTAACTCCAAATTATATTGATATATCTCCAGAAAATGAAGGGCATGAAGTTTTATTGGATAAAAGTATAAGTGCTATTACTGTAGTTTACTTTTTTACCATCATACTTCTTGCCAATTTATTTATCATAAGATTGTGCAAGAATTAAACGACTTTACCCAATTAACATCGTCCGCTTTTTAGTGCTTGC